>JAJXTW010000235.1 GCA_021783455.1 Nitrospirota bacterium
TTCAGATTTCGTTCTCGATAATGCCGTTATGCACAAGCACAATGCTGCCTGCGCGGTGCGGATGGGCGTTCTCTTCCGAGGGACGGCCATGGGTGGCCCAGCGGACATGCCCCACCCCGATCTTGCCGGTCAACGTTTCGTTTCTGAGCAGCGACTCCAGGTTTTGGAGTTTGCCAACGGCCCTGCGGACTTCGAACTTGCCATCCTGGAGCACGGCCACGCCCGCCGAGTCATAGCCGCGGTATTCCAGCTTCTTCAGCCCCTCGATAAGGATCGGGACCGCCGTTTCTTTTCCAATATAACCGATAATTCCGCACATGAGTTTTTGCTACGCTCCATTTCAAGTTGGAAACTTCATCAATTCCAAATGTTTTTTTAACGCTTCTTCTGCTTCATTTTTCTTCTGCGGCTCGCGAAGCCCTCCCGGATTTCCTGGGGCGGCCGGCTGATGCCGAGGGCCTCCGCAGGAACATCGCGCGTGATCGTGGCGCCCGCCGCAATGAGCGCTCCGCGCCCTATCGTTACCGGGGCCACCAGTTGGGAATCGCTGCCCACGAAAACGCCGTCCCCGATCACGGTCTGGAATTTCTGGAAACCGTCGTAGTTGCAGGTAATAACGCCCGCGCCGATATTCACGTCCGCGCCCACGGTCGCATCGCCGATGTACGCCAGGTGGTTCGCTTTGCTTCCTTTTCCGATTGTGGATTTTTTTATCTCGACAAAGTTTCCGATATGCGCCGCCTCCTCGATCATTGCTCCCGGACGCAGGTGCGCAAAGGGCCCGATGATAGCCCGCGAAGCCACGTTGCTCTCCTCGATGACCGAGCAGTCTTTCACCGTAACGTGGCTCGCGATCACGCTGTCTACGATCCGCGTGCCCGGATAGATGACACAGGTATCGCCGATCTTCGTCCGGCCCTCGATCCTCACGTTCGGATAGAGGACCACATCGCGTCCGAGAGATGCCTCGCTCCCGACAAAGACGGTGCCGGGGTCGAGCATGGTCACGCCTTCGAGCATCCACCTGCGGTTGGTCCGCTGCCGCATAACAGCCTCGGCGCGGCTCAGGTCGTATCGGGAGTTCACCCCCATGACTTCATCCGGATCGCTGCACAGCAAAGCGGCAACAGACCGCTTCTTTTTCCGCGCAAGCGCTATCGTGTCCGGCAAATAGTACTCTCCCTGGGCGTTGTTCTTCCCGAGCAAGGCAAGGGACGAAAGCAGAAACTTAGCTTCGAAACAGTATATGCCGGCGTTCACTTCCTGGATTTTTCTCTGTGCCGCGGTAGCGTCCTTTTCCTCCACGACGCGCATAACGCCGGACTTTCCGCGCACCACCCTGCCGTACCCGAAGGGGTCCGGCATCGCGGTCGTGAGGAGGGTGACCGCGGCCCGCGATTTCTCGTGGAGCGCCAGAACCTCCTTGAGCGTATTGGTCGTCAGAAGCGGCGTATCAGCGCACAAAATCATGATGGGACCGGGAGAGGATGAGATCGCCTCCACGGCCTGCTGCACGGCGTGGCCGGTGCCGAGCTGTTCCGCCTGGAGCACGATCCTGACCCGGGAATCCGCAATCGCGTTCCTCACCTTGTCCGCCTGATGCCCCAGCACCAGGACAACCTGTTCGGGGTCCGTGCCGAAAGCAGCGTTCAGCACGTGCCGGATCAGCGGCTGTCCCGCCAGCGGGTGCAGTGCCTTGGCAATACTCGACTTCATGCGGGTGCCGAGGCCGGCAGCAAGAATGACGATCGTCGGCTTCACTTACCGAACCTCCTCCGGATGCTTCAGCTTGTTGGCCTGGAGTTCGCTCATGGGGACCAGTCCCAGCGATATGATGAACTTCATTCCTTCTTCGACGGTCATATCGATCCTGGCAACCTCTGCCTCGGGCAGGATGAGCAGAAAACCCGCCGTGGGATTCGGCGTGGTGGGAACAAATACGGTCACGAACCTGCCGGAAAGGCCGAGGCGATCACCCTGCACCTCACTGGTCACGAACCCCACGCTGTAGCAGCCTTTGCGGGGATACTCGACAAGGCCCACTCCGCGGAACTGATGTTTCATGGAGAAGGTCTCCATGACCTGTTTTACCGTAAAATAAACGCCCCGTACCAGCGGCACTTTGTGCAGCAGTTCATCGCTGAATTTGACGATCCGGCTTCCCAGATAATTCGCGAACAGCATGCCGATGAGCAGCACAAAGAGGACGAGCGTGAGGATGCCGAGCCCCGGGATCCTGCGTCCCAGAACATATGCAGGAACACCCGCGAGGATTCCGTCAATCACCCCGAGGAGCGCGGAAAGCACGTAGTAGGTAGCCCACACCGGCAGGATGACGAGCAGGCCGGTAATAAAATATTTCCTCACGAAGTCCCTGATTTTTTTCACGTTTGTAATATTACTGATTTTACCCTGCTGTTGCAAGCTTTTTTTCAGAACCTCGGGAAGGAATGAGACGGACAGGGGCTAAAAAAAAGGCCTTCCGGTGTTCGGAAGGCCTTTTAAAATCCACACGCGGATATCTACCAGAGCGGCACCATCTGCATATTTGCAGTATCGTTGCCTGTACGCAGATCGACGACCTGCGGAATCGCGTATGCGCTGTAGGGTTGAGATGACATGGGCATGGGGGTCGAGGACCAACCGAGGGCCTCGATCCCATAGAACGCCCCGGGAAGGGCGGTCGTTGATCCGCCCGGGAGATTGGTCATCGTGTAGGTGCCATTCGATGCCATTTGGGAATCAACGCTCATGGCGTTCACAATCATGCCGCCGTGAACCGCGAAAAGCACGCCGTTATCCATTTTATTGTCCATCTTGACGGGCATCGTCATTGAGATCGCTCCCGTAACGCTGTTGCCCTGATATGGCAATGTTACCATGAGCGCAGGGAACGCAACTGACGGCGTCGACGCGGTCACAGTCTGGTAGCTGCTGCGATCGAAAAGGTCGGCGGCAGCAACTGCTCTGTATCCGCCGACACCTTCCTGAGGGGTTACGGTTGAAAACGTGATAGTGCCTGTGGTGTACGATCCTACCAAAAGCGGCATGCTCGAGAGCGGAAAACCGGTAAATCTGCCGGTCAGCGGATGGAAGTGACGGAACCGGATCTCGTAAGGATACTCTCCCGCGCCTGGTGTCTGGCTAAAAATTGACCATGCTCCAGTCGGCGAAGTAATGGTAGCAGACGATAGGTAATCCTGCGTTCCAGCCGCCGTCATCGTAATCGTCCCGAGATCGGTCGCCCCGCTCGCGGGCGTCGAACCCGTTGTAATCGGCACGTTCTTGATAATGACCGTCTGATGGCCGAGACCGCGGACCACGACATCCCAGGTGCCGGTAACGAGCGTTGAGACCGGATAGAGGATAAACGTGCCGTCGGGCTTCGGAACAGTCCACCGCCGCACCATATGATAGGTGTTCGTGCCGTCGGAAGTCAGGCGCTCGGCCTTGATCACGAATCGCGGCGTCGTAATCGACCCGCCTGAAGCCAGTGCGAGTTTGCCGATAATAGCGCCCGCATGGTCGAGATCGAAGTAAGTAAGCCTGGGTTTCAGCACGTACTCCCCGGTTCTGAAATCGACAATGTCGTGCCCCGCGTCGAAGTCGATGGCAAGCCTCAGCGTTCCTCCCGCCGTCATGGTGAACACGCCGTCCAGCTTGATCCCGTGCAGTGCGTCAGGAACATGCAGAGGAGATGGGGTGCCGCCAATTACGACTTCGTTGTTGTACTGAAGATTCATGGTATGCGCAGACGCGGTCAGCGCGTCCTCCGTGCCGGCAAGAATCAACCTGATCTGCTGATAATTTCCAACAGCAAGCGAGACGCCGCTCCAGAGGGGCTGCATGCCGCCGTTCGCCAGCGTGAGCAGATCGAGGGTTACAGGAGCAGCAAGAGGCTTTTTGACCCAGCCTGCATCGTTCGGCCCCGCCGTACTGCTCGTATGGAACCAAATGTCCTTGACCGTGATATACGCATGATCGAAGTCCCCCGGCGCATCGGTTACGAGGACGCTCAAGGTCCCTGCCGATGAGGCATTGTTGTTGTTGCTGCTGGATGAACTGTTGCTGCCGCACGCTTGCAGAATTGCTACTGCCATGAACATCATAAGAAAAAAAAGATGTCTGCGATACTTCATACTTTGATCCTCCTTGGGTCAAAAGTTCGATTAGTGTATATTTTGACACGATAACTGCCGAAAGGTTAAATGGCAAAAAGCACTATGTCGACCGGCGAAGAAACAAGCATACGCCGACACAAAGAACGGACATGCAATCGTCCATTCCCTCGAAAAAACCAGGGATTGAGGCCGGGGGAGAGCGGCGCTATTTGGAACGAAAATGAACAGGAGAGAGATGCATTACCACGAATTGTAAGGTGTGCCATCCAGAGCGATCAGCGGGCTTGCGCTGTGCACGTCGAAGACGCCGCCTTCTTCGCCCTCGGGGGCAACGGTGATCCAGTC
>JAJXTW010000236.1 GCA_021783455.1 Nitrospirota bacterium
AACAGGCAACGGCATGTCACTCATTGGGCCGTTAAATGCCAGAAGGATAGGTTTACGTTTTATTACGGTTTGTGGAATCTTTTCCGACCGAGCATAATCATCTATGGCAAAGAAGGATCGAAGAGTGTCGGTATTCGCGGCTAAGACTGTCTTCGTGGTTTTATTTTTTTGTTGTGGGAAATCCTTTTCGAAGTCTTCCTTCTTCAGCCGTGGCGCCCTTTCTTTGGCCTTGACCCTCCTGTTAGGAAGTTTGTTCGGATCAAGCGGGACGTGTTTTTTGGGCGGCTTTACTTTTTCGAGATACAGTCTTGCATTTTCAATTTTTGTCTTACGATCCAATTTGGTCTTTGCCAACTCGACATCGTCGAGGTTTGCTCTCAGCTCTTTCAGATTATCTTCATAGTGCTTTACGAATTTATAATGCCGGTCGAGGATCTCCTTTGGCAGATGAGCGTCTTTAAGCTTCTTTTCCGTTGCAGCAAATTCTTTCTTAAGATCAATATCCAATGAATCGATTTCGGCTTTTTTCGCTCTTATCGTCGCTATTTCGGCTGCAGCATCTTCGCCTTTATCCGTTTTCTCCCCAGCTTTTGCTGCTGCCTGGCGGATATCTTCCAAAACCTTCTCGAATCGCGCCTCGGGCCTCTCTTGACCATTGTTCGATGCCGCTGGACTCCGCTTTATTGTCCCTTTGTTCTGCGGTGTCGCCGCATAGGCGACAGCTGCATAGAGCGGCAGGTACGTCCAGCAGAAAAAGAATAATGTGATGACAGCGAAGATTCTAATAGCCCGATAGAAAGCCCGCATGGGAAGTTCTCCTGTACGTATTCGATTTTTTCAAGCTAAAAAAAGATGTGGCTTAAGGCAAGACGATTCGGGAATGCATGTTACTTGTAGCATAAACGTGCAAACCACGTCAAGGATTTAGATGGGGTATTTTCAGGGTATGTAAGTCGGAAATTGCGTTTCTGCGGTCGAAGAATAATAGCTTTGATGGATTATTGCGTCAATCGGGGAAACCCTATTTCTTGTTACGATTTCCCTTACGTCTGGAAAAAAGTACGACCTATCAAATGTGCGCCAAGGTGAGCTATTTTCTTTATCAGATTCGACATGAAGTTGTGATGATTGGCCCGGCAGAGAAAATCACACTTACAGGAAGTAGTCGACAATTCTTTTATGCTTTGAGAGCTTTGAGATATAAGATAGGCAGAGCTCTATGGAAAGCAGGTCGCAAAAGCGTTTACCTGTAAACGTTACGTTTGTAGTTCAGTCTGTAAGTAGTCCTTCTTCTGTCTATTATTTATCTTCTTATCATCTTCAGAAAGTAATCAACCAGTATCGGGTTAAACGACGTGCCTTTCCCCTTGGTCAACACTCCCTCGATCTTTTCCAGCGAATGCGACTCCTGATAGGACCGCTTGCTTCTCATGGCGTCGAACACGTCGGCGACGGAGATCAGCTGGCTCGTAATATTCGGCGTCCAGCCTCCCTTGATGGACGGGTACCCGTTCCCGTCGAACTTCTGGTGGTGCTCTAAGGCCGCGAGGACCGCCAGTTTCGGCACCCCCTCGACGCCCATGAGATACCGGGCGCCTTTCACCGTGTGCGTCTCGACCATCTTGCGTTCCGCCGGGGTCAGCATGCCGGGCTTGCTCAGGACCTCGTCGGGGATAAAGATCTTCCCGATGTCGTGCAAGAGCGAGGCGACGCCGATCTTGTGCAGGTGCTCGCCCGTGAAGCCCACATACTCCGCCAGGCTCATGGTCAGGATGCACACATTCGTCACATGGGTAAAGGTATATTCGTTCACGGACTTGAGCGAGGCCAGAAGACTTAAGGGGTTCATCTCCTGCCGAAAACCTTTAACGAAACCCATGACCATGTCGTCCACGCTGCGGACGTCGATTTTCTTGTGCCGCTTGGCCCGCAGGTACAGTTCTTTTAATTCATTGAGTTCCGACTCGGTCAGGGAAAGCAGCTCCTGAAACACCTCCTGCGACTCCTCGGGGGCGGCGGCAATCATGTTTGCCAGCGTCTCCTGTTCATCCTGTTTCTTGATCCTGAGTTCCACCTTGCCGAGTTTAACGAACGTCGTGGACCGGACCGACGCGGCATCGGAAGAGGCGAGGTCCTGAATCAGCCCCTGGAGTTCGTCCTTCGGCAGGCCCGCGACGAAGGTGATGCGTTCGATCGCTTTTTTCTTCAGGATCCGCGTAAAATTCGTCACATAGGACGCAGCCCCCGTTGAAACGAGCTGCCGGCTCTCGGCAACCAGGTCGTCGCCGATAAGGAGAAGCGTGACCTCCGGCTTGTGCTGCAGTATTTCCGTCAGGACGATATTCGCCTTGTCGATATACTGCGCCACTTGCGGATGGGTCGGGGAATAGAGGCTCGTATTCATCACAGCAGCGGTAAGCTGTGAGACCACGCGCGACAGCCCTTCATGAAAGTCGTACTCTGCCATTATCGGTCCCGGGTGAATGTAGTGAAGGCAGTGCTTGGGAACATGCCGTTCGTTTTAGGAGCTACTGCCTCTCCCCAAGCTGTTTGCAGATCCGGAGGATCTTTTCGCTGTTCAGTTTTTCGCCGACCTGGATGAGCCGGCTGACGCTCTCGCGTGGATACCGGGCAAGGGACTCATACAGGCCCTCCTTCATGCGGAGGAGGCTCTGCGGATAAAGCGACCACGACGCCTTGGCCAGTTTTTCCAGGTCCGGGACCGCCCGGGGGTCTCCGATATTCCCGAGGGCCCGCACGATCTCTTCATTCTCGGCATAGTCCGTTTCGAACAGGATGACCCGCTTGAGCTTCGCCAGTACATCCTCGGTCACGTCCGAAACCCGGTATTGTCCCGCCAGGGCGATGGCTTGGGCCGCATAGTCCGGGTCCTTGTCGCGAATCGCGCTTTGAAGCAGCTTCACGGCCTCGGGGTCCTTGAATTTCAGGAGCGTGCTGATCGCCTCGATCCTGATCGTCTGGTCCCGGTGCTGCAGCAGCGGCTTGACGTAGGGAAGGGAGGAAACGGTTCCCGCGCGGCGGATAAAGATCAGGAGATTCCGCACAAAGAACGGCCGCGGGTCCCGCAGCCTCTTGTGCGCCTCCCGCACGGCCGGTTCTCCGAAAAGACAGAGCAGATTGAAGAGGACCCGCCTTCCGCCCACTGTTTCGTCCCTGCTGAAAATATCCATGAGCCCGGGCACCGTGTCCGGCCCGAGGGCCTGGATCAAACCGCCGGCTTCCTGTCCTTTGTCGCGCATCCACAGCTCAAAGGCTTTCAGCGCCCGCATGATGAATTCCGGGTCAGTAAAAAACTTCTTCGCTTCTTCTGCGATTTCCCGGATGCCCTGACTGGGTTTGTCCGCGGCGTGTCTGCGAAGCGTTTCCAGAATGTCCCAGAGGATCTCAAAATTGCCGGTGTCGAGAAATTGGGGCATGATGGCAACCAGCTTCCGGGTAAACTCCCGGTAGTCCTCCTCCTCGATATCTTCTTCGAGAAAAGCGAGGAGCGCGCCGCCGATCTGAAAATCGAGCCGATCATCGTCCAGCGTCTTCAGATAATCCTCGAGCGGGAACGGCTTAACAGCGATCCCTGCCCCCTCGGACAGCTGTTTCAGCATGGCCTGGTAATCCGCGCCCACATACTCTTCGTACTTTTCGCGATCGAACAACTTCTGCATATGTTCAGGCAGGACCATTGGCGAGACAAAGCCTTTTGCCGGGCGGCCGGCCGCATCATGCGACGGCCCCGCATCGTGGTGCGACTGGGCGAGTTTGCTCACCAGTCCTGCCAGGGTCGGAGAAATTTCCCGGCCCTCGGCGCTTGCCTGGCCGATCATTTCGATCACGAGATCGTCGGCAAATCCCCCGAGGACCTCCGAAGCGTCAACAGGAGCATTCGTGTGCGCTGCCAGCCGTTTGAAGGCAATGGACAGGAACTGTTTCCGCAGCTCCGGGTGAAGGTCCCGGAGCAGCGCGTTCATCCTCGCAAGCGTCTTCGACTGCTCCAGCGTAAGTTGTTTTTTTTCAGCCGCGCCGCGCACATAGTCGGTGATGATCCGGTCGTAACTGTCGATCGCCGCATTCGCGTCCAGTTTGCGGTCGTTGAGGAGCTGTGCAAGCTGCGCCGGATCGATCTGTTCGGCTTCGTTGATCGCTATTCCCTCCCCGCGGGCGGCAAGCGTTCCTTCGGAGAGATGGGAAACGAAATCCTGCCACAGGTTTGCGCCGGATTTCTCTTCCCCTTTGGACTGCCCCGCGCTTATCTCCTGCTCTTCGGTGACATGGAAGCTGGCATAGTCGATGGAAAGGATTTTGATGTGCCGGATGGCGGCATCGGCCATGACCTTCTCGATCCCGCCACCTGCCCTGATGCCGTCGGTCTTGGTCGTGAGGATGCGGTGAAAGCGCACCAGTTCCTCTTTGTCCAGCCCCTGCA
>JAJXTW010000237.1 GCA_021783455.1 Nitrospirota bacterium
CACGGCCCATGCCGTTAAAATCTCGGTGAAGACCCAGGACAAGCCGGGGCTTCTGGCCAGCGTATCATCGTCGATCAGCGCCGCAGAAGCCAATATTACCCACGCTGAAGCACTTACCGGCGAGGATCTCCAGGCCACGCTTAACTTCACTATCGATATTAAAGATGTGGAACATTTGAACAAGATCATAAAGAACATCGAGGGGATAAAAGGTGTGCTCGACGTGAAGCGGGTGAAGACCGGTTGACCGAAGTTACGAAGAGAAGGAGCGTCCTCACGTATTCCCAGCAGGACGGAACCTCTCATTTTCCCATCGCAGGACCTTCCTCCATGAACAGATTAAGAAACACACTTTTCGTCGGGACAACTCTACCCGTGCCGAAAATCACTTATAGTTCGTTATGGATATCTCTAACGATGCCCGATTGCTAATAGTTAACTTTAAATTGTAAATACCCCTTTATTTAAACAACTTATCCATATAACTTAAAGATCTAATGGAGGTAATTGCGATGAGGAAAATTATAAAGACAAGCAATGCGCCAGAGGCGATCGGTCCTTACTCTCAAGCTGTTGAAGCGGGCGGAATGGTGTTCGTATCAGGCCAGATCCCGATAGACCCGAAAACAGGGAATCCGGTTCAGGGGGACATTAAAGAACAGGTGAAGCTCGTGCTGGAAAACGCCAGGGCTATTCTCGCCGTAGCAGGATGCACCCTGTCGAACATTGTTAAGTCGACGATCTACCTTAAGAACATGGCTGATTTCGCTGCTGTAAACGAAGTCTATGGAACGTATTTTCCGTCAGATCCTCCTGCCCGGGCCACGGTCGAAGCTTCCCGGCTGCCGAAGGATGCAGCTGTTGAAATGGATTTTATCGCCTGGAAGGGCTAATGTCAGCAAAAATCCTGGGTGATGTATACTTTGTCATCCGGTGAGATAACCGCTCCGATGCCCTCTTTTTTGAAATAAGGGGTCAAGATGTTCTTCCGATGTCCAGGGCTTTTCATCCAGCCCTCTACCGTTGTTTCGGCAATCTTGTCCTGGGAATTCCAATCATAAAAGGCCTTACTATTGATCGTGGTCACGGAATCATAGAGATGATTCAAGGCGATGTTCTCTGCACCCATGTGAATGGTGCGGCCTTCCCGAACGCTGCATTGGTATCCCGCCTGGCCGTGGTCAGGGATTGGAACTTCTGCCGCAGATGTCCGGCTTCCCGTTGAAAATAAAAACCGCCTGCTACGGATTTGAATTGCTTTTTCGTTTTTGTTCGTTTATTATATCGCCGTGCAATTATGAAAATCCAACAACCTCTCTCATTAATACCTATCATCCTTTTCTGTTCTGCCGTTCTGGCTGTTGCCGGTTGTGTGCATAAGTCCATGCCCGTCCCGGAGAGCGGAGCGAATGCGCATTCCGGATTTCAGACCTCGACCTCGCTGCAGGCACTGGCATCAGACGAGCCTGTTTCTGCCGGCAGCGTCTCCAACCTGGAAGCTCCCGACCCCGCTGCGTCGGAAATCGCGCCGCAGAACCAGAACGATAAAAATAATTCCGCTGTCGTGAAAAAAGATCCTGTCGATGACGATCAGGCAATGCTCGATGATGCGCTGGCTCTCACCGACTCTGCGCAAGAGTATTGGGAAGACAACGATATGGATGAGGCGATCGAATCGCTGGACCAGGCCTATGCTCTCATTCTCAAAGTTCCGAACGATCCGAAGCTCTCCCAGCAAAAAGACGACCTTCGGTTCATGATATCCAAGAAGATCATGGAGCTGTATGCTTCACGCCAGACCACGGTAAAGGGGAGCTACAATGCGATCCCCATGGTGATAAACAATCACGTGCAGCGCGAGATCCAGTCGTTTCAGACCCAGGAACGGGATTTCTTTCTTGAGGCTTACAAGCGTTCGGGCAGGTACCGCGGCGAGATGGTCAAAGCGCTGAAGGAGGCCGGTCTCCCTGAAGAGCTGTCGTGGCTGCCGCTTATCGAAAGCGGGTTCAAGGTACGGGCGCTGTCCCGGTCGCGCGCTTTCGGCTTATGGCAGTTCATCCCGTCTACGGGGTACAAGTACGGGTTGAAAAGGAACGCATGGATCGACGAACGGCTTGATCCGGAGAAGTCTACGGCAGCAGCCATTGCTTACTTCAAGGAACTTCATGGGATGTTCGGCGATTGGGCAACGGTCCTCGCCGCGTACAATTGCGGTGAGGGAGCTGTGGCGCGAGTGATAAGAGAGCAGAAGGCCGATTACCTTGACAATTTCTGGGATTTCTACGAACGGCTTCCGCAGGAAACGGCGCGGTATTTCCCGCGCTTTCTCGCTGTATTGGCAATTATTAACGATCCGGCGAAGTATGGATTTACGCTGGATGAGCCTGACAAGCCCCTGTCCTGCGAAACGGTGACAATCGAGAGGCCGGTTCAGTTAAGCACCATGGCGGATAAACTGGGCATTGAGCTTGATGATCTTAGTGCGTTAAACCCCGAACTGCGGCGCGCTGCCACTCCCAATACGGCCTATGCGCTCAAGGTTCCTCCGGGAAAAGCTGAGGCAGTGCTTGCCAGCCTCGATAAAATCCCCAAATGGTCGCCGCCGAAGGTGGAATTTGTTGTCCATCGTGTCAGGCGCGGCGAAACGTTATCTCTCATAGCGCTCCGCTACCGGACCAGCACCCGAAGAATTCTTGAGGCGAACAACCTCCGCTCCGGAAGGTTACTGAGGATCGGGCAGCGGCTGAAAATACCCACGAGAAACATGTTGTCTGCATCGTAAAGCAGGGGGGCAGTTACCCTGCTTTTTTCTTTTCTTCGCCTGTGCGAATCACGCCCCGAAGCTCAACGATCGTAGCGCCCCATCCACCGGCCCCTTCTTCGGCTGTATGAACAGATTTTACATAAGGCAGCTTTTCGAGGATTTCCTGAACAATTCGTCGCAGCGTGCCGGTTCCTTTCCCGTGAATAATGCGCACCTGGAGAATGCCGCGCTTTTGACATTCAGCAAGATACTCCGGCACGAGGTCCTTCACCTCTCCAGGCTGGAACGTGTGGAGATCGAGCACTCCGTTAATGGGCTGTTCAATGAAATCGTTCATGCCAAGATATGCGGTCGTTGCTCCTTGCAATTTAACTGTTACGAATTTTCGGATTAGTTATTTTAAATGAGTATATTGATACCCAATGATGGCGTCAAGACTTTATTTTTGCCAGCGTGTTGATAATCCATTATTCTCGTGCTATAGATAGCTAATAACTATTGCCGCCTTTTCTGACTCTATTTACGATATAATAGCCCTTGTGAGCATACCGAATAAAAAGATAGCGATCATCGGCGGAGGGGTAGCGGGCTTAACAGCGGCATATTTGCTCTCCGAGAAGTACGATGTCACCTTGTTCGAAAAATCCGGGAAGCTTGGCGGCAATGCGTATACGTTGACGACGTCTGAAGGCGCGGAAGTGGATATTGCCGCGGCGGCTTTTGGTAGATGCTCTTACAAAAATCTTTTCAGACTTTTCAGGAAATTAAACGTCGAAACCATTAGTTCCTTCCGGAGGCATCCCCTCGACTGGTCCGGCCTGGGCGCGAGTTTTTTTGATCTGGATACGAAAACAGGAATATATCTGACTCCCGGGCTCAAAGGGCTGCTCGCCCAAAATTTTGAAATACTAAGACCGGATCGTGTTCGTAGTATTCTGCAGTTTGCACGAGGTTTGCGCCGAGCGCAGACATTATTGAAGCGGGGAGACCTTGCCGGCCTGACCGTCGAAGATGCCTTAAGGAAGGTCCCCGAGTTGCAGGGGGACGCAAAGTTGATCTTTCTAGCCTGTTTGTGTCTGATATCTTCCATGAACTGCGACGATGTCCTGGATGCACCCGCCGACTTCTTCATAGAAAAATTAAAAAAACACAGTGATCTGGCGGCTCCCAAAGCTTTGCTTTCCGTCCATTTTACGAAGAACGGGACGAAGAGCTATGTGCAGGCCCTGTCCGCTCCTTACCGAGACAGAGTCATGCTGAATGCGCACGTCAAGTCCGTCCTGAGAGAGAATGACGGGGTAAGTGTTTTCATGAAAGACGGGCGGGAGATGCGGTTCGATAAGGTCGTCTTCGCCTGTAATGCCGATCAGGCGCTGGCACTTCTGGACCAACCGACTGATGATGAGAGGAGACTGTTGGGGGCCTGGAAATACACCGAGGGAACGATCATCGTCCACCGCGACCATTCACACTTTCCCAAAAGGGAACTGATGGAAGGCTACACGTTTCTCTACAGAAAGAAGGGCAGGTACGTCGAAACTTCCGTCAGCGGCTCTCTGTGGGCGTTGCCCAACGTGCCGAAAACATGCGACCTCATCAGTACGCAGCATCCGAATTTCCCGATCAAGAAAGATCATATCGTATTCGAAAAAGTTTTCAGGACCCCTTTG
>JAJXTW010000238.1 GCA_021783455.1 Nitrospirota bacterium
GGTCCTGGTCGATATCCGGGGGAGCCAGCGCGTCACGGACCAGAACCCGGAAGACAAGTACCAGGCCCTGGCCCGGTACGGACGGGACCTGACCGACATGGCCCGGCGCGGCAAACTCGATCCCGTCATCGGCAGGGACGAGGAGATCCGGCGCGTGGTGCAGGTGCTTTCCCGCCGCACCAAGAACAATCCCGTGCTCATCGGTGAGCCCGGCGTGGGCAAGACCGCGATTGCGGAAGGGCTTGCGCAGCGCATCGTGAACGGCGATGTGCCCGAGGGGCTTAAAAACAAACGGGTCATCGCGCTTGATATGGGCGCCCTCGTTGCCGGGGCCAAATACCGCGGCGAGTTCGAAGACCGGCTCAAGGCCGTGCTCAAGGAAGTGACCGAGGCGAGCGGCGAGGTGATCTTGTTCATCGATGAGTTGCATACCGTCGTCGGAGCAGGAGCCGCAGAAGGCTCCATGGACGCGTCGAACATGCTCAAACCCGCCCTTGCCCGCGGTGAGCTCCGGTGCGTCGGGGCGACAACGCTGAACGAATACCGGAAATACGTGGAGAAGGACCCTGCGCTGGAGCGCCGGTTCCAGCCGGTGGTCGTGCGCGAACCGTCGGTCGAGGACACGATCTCCATCCTGCGCGGCCTGAAAGAGCGCTACGAGATCCATCACGGCGTCAAAATAAAGGACTCGGCCCTGGTAAGCGCGGCGATCCTTTCCCACCGGTACATCGCAGACCGCTTTCTGCCGGACAAGGCTATCGACCTGATCGACGAGGCGGCGTCGCGTCTTCGCATGGAGATCGACAGTATGCCGACCGAACTCGACGAAGTCGAACGCAGGATCCGGCAGCTTGAGATCGAGCGCGAGGCCGTAAAAAAAGAAGTTGACCCGGCCTCCCGCGATAGGCTGGCAAAGATCGAAAAAGAGATTGCCGAACTTTCGGAAAAACGGAACAGCCTCAAGATCCAGTGGCAATCGGAAAAAGAGGGCATCCAGAAAATCCGGGGCATCAAGGAGCAGCTTGAACAGGCAAAAATCGAGGCAGCGAAAGCGGAACGGGAAGGAAACCTGGGCCGGGCCGCCGAACTGCGCTACGGCAAGCTGCTCGTTTTGCAGAAACAACTCGACCGGGAATCGGCCAACCTGAGCGTGGTGCAGGCCGAGACGAAGATCCTGAAGGAAGAAGTAGACGAGGAAGACGTGGCGGAGATCGTTTCCAAGTGGACGGGCATCCCGGTCGCCAAAATGCTCGAAGGCGAGATGCAGAAGCTCCTTCATATGGAAGACCGGCTCCGCATGCGCGTCGTGGGCCAGGACGACGCCATTATTGCCGTGTCCGATGCCGTGCGCAGGGCGCGGGCCGGGATCCAGGATCCGAATCGTCCGATCGGCAGCTTCATCTTCATGGGACCGACGGGCGTCGGGAAGACCGAGCTGGCACGGGCGCTCGCCGAGTTCCTCTTCGACGACGAGCAGGCAATGATCCGCATCGACATGTCCGAGTACCAGGAGCGGCACACGGTCTCGCGTCTCATCGGGGCCCCTCCGGGCTATGTGGGCTATGAGGAGGGAGGGCAGCTCACGGAAGCAGTGAAGAGGCGGCCTTATTCCGTGATCCTCTTCGACGAGATCGAGAAAGCTCATCCCGAGGTGTTCAACGTGCTGCTGCAGCTCCTTGATGACGGCAGGCTCACCGACGGCCAGGGACGAACGGTGGATTTCAAGAACACGGTGGTCATCATGACGTCGAACATCGGAAGCCAGTATATCCAGGACCTCCAGAACGATGAAGAGGAAATGCGGCGACGGGTGACGGAAGCAATGCGGCAGCACTTCCGGCCTGAATTTTTGAACCGCGTGGACGATACGGTCATCTTCCATCCGCTCGATGCGGAGGTCCTGAAAAAGATCGTTGCAATCCAGGTTGGAGAGGTTCAAAAAAGGCTGGCGGACAAGAAAATCCAGATCGTTCTCACGGAAGGCGCAAAGGAGCTGATTGCCGAAGAAGGCTTCGACCTCACTTACGGTGCGCGGCCGCTCAAACGGGTGATCCAGCGGGACATTTTGAATCCCCTGGCTTCGAAGATTCTTTCCGGACAGGTGCCGGAAGGGACAAGGGTCGTTGTCGATCGCGAGGACCGTCATCTCCTGTTCAGAACGGAAGTACAGTCCGTCGGCGCTCTCTAGGCCCGGCACGCTCCCCGCTCTTTCGGACAGGGGCGGGGGGCTGGCGCGCGGTAAACAGTATCTTAAAAAAATGAAAAATAATTGTGGTTTAAAAAATAAAAATATGCTATATTATAGGGCAAGCGTTGTTCATTTTGTGCCCTGAGCAGGTGGGTGATGCCGAAAGTGAAGAAAACAAAAGAAAAGCAGAGCGTCCCGCCTGCCCAAGAGAGGGACTTCAAAACCCTCTTCTATCGAAAACTCACCGAGACCCACCTGTTCTACGAGGTTGGGAAGATCATCGCATCGGAACTGGAACCCACCGAACTGATCCAGAAAATCGTCGCCACCATCGCCAAGACCATCAATTTTGAAGACGCCTCTGTGTATGTTGTGAAGAAAGATTTGACGGGACTGGAACCGGTCCTTTTTAACAACCCCCTCTTACAAGCCAAAATGACGGAGGCCATCTATTTCGATAATGGAGCTCCCGGCTCGATTGCCGCCAGCGGTGAACCGCTCTTTCTGGACGACGCCGCGCTCTTCGACAGTTTTCTTCACCACCCCGATGAACAAAAGAAATACGGCAGCTATCTCGGCATTCCGTTGAAAAACGAAAACCGCATTATCGGCGTCATGGGGTTCAGCCACAGCAAACCTTCCGCATTTCGCGTCGAGGACTTTGATCTTCTGCGGACGTTGTCCCACCTCATTTCGGCCGGACTGGAAAAAGCGGAACTCTTTCGAAAGACACTTGAGCTCTCGCGGGTGGACGAGTTGACGGGCATGCTGAATTACCGCGTATTGCTCGAGAAGCTTGATGAAGAAGTTCGCAGGAAGCTCCGCACGGGACGGGAATTTTCCTTCATCATGATCGATATCGACGACTTTAAGCGAATCAACGACCGCTACGGGCACCTCGAGGGAAGCAGACTGATCGCCCAGATGGGTCCCCTGTTGAAAGCCGCGTGCAGGACCGGCAGCACGGACACCTGCTTCCGGTACGGCGGCGAGGAATTTTCCATCCTGCTGGCGGAGACCGACATCGGGGAAGCCCTGCCCGTCGCCGAACGGGTGCGCAAATCAGTTGAAGAGTACCCGTTCACGGTAAAGGTCGCCCATCCCCAGGAAAAGGTGACCGTAAGCCTCGGTGTTGCCACAATGGACGTGGACTCGATGAAGCCGGTTTCCGAATTGATCCACGAAGCAGACACTGCTCTCTATCAGTCAAAATCCCTGGGCAAGAACAGGGTTACGTGCTACTGTGACACCTTGACCATGCCGGGCGTAAGGGCGGACCAGAGCCCGGCAGGCTCCGACCATACTCCCCGACCTCAATCGACATAACGTATTTTCCCTGGTCACGATGCACGCTTTTTCTCGTCATGACGTTGCAGCCGGCCCGGGGATTGCGTCCTCGAAGCATTGCAGGCGCCGGGGATGCGGTTAAAAGCAGCCCAGTTGGCAGGCTGAGATCTTTATCTTCAATTCGTTGCAGAGGTCGCCGATTTCCCGCAGCGGGATTCCCAGCGAGGCTGACAGTTCGTGGGCTTTTTCACAGGTAAGACGGTTATTCACTGCTCCGGACCGAATTGCTTCGATTATTTTTTCCCGCGTCATGATCCCTCCTTCATTTCATCGCTCTATAGTAACCGAAAGACAAGCCTTGATGCAAGGAGAGAACGAGCGGCCTGTTTCCTGAGGCCCGCCTTTCTGAGCGGCCCGCTTTGGAAAAAGTTTCCGCTGTTGACTTGTCTCCGCCTCTCAGATAAAATGAATTATCGATTTACATCCAAGGAGGAATTTCCATGGCACAATTTTATGACGCCATCATCATCGGTTCGGGCCCCGCAGGACTGACAGCGGCGCTCTACCTCGGCAGGGCCGGCCAGAAGTGCGTTGTGCTCGAAAAAGATTTTGTCGGCGGCTATACCGCCAAGATCGCCCACATCGAAAATTATCCCGGGTACGAGACCATCAACGGCATGGATTTGACCCAGATCATGGCACAGCAGGCGGAGAAGTTCGGCGCAACGATCATCTATCCCGTGGAAGTTGTGGACATGGAGCTGCAGGGAGAGGTCAAGCGCGTTCGCACGCGCGACGAGGTCTATGAAGCGCACGTCGTTATTATCGCGATCGGCGTGGCCAGAAAAAAACTCGAGGTGCCCGGTGCAAAGGAATTCCTCGGTAAAGGAGTATCGTACTGTGCTACCTGCGACGGTAATTTTTTCAAAAGA
>JAJXTW010000239.1 GCA_021783455.1 Nitrospirota bacterium
TTCTCGTCTGTCTCGTAACGTCCCTCCTGGCCGAGGCCGGGATGCAATGGCTGCTGAAGAGGCCCATTACGCTTTCCGACGGGAGCGCGTTCCTGACCGGCCTGCTTTTGGCATTGAACCTCCCGGCCAATGCGCCGCTGTACATCCCCTTCGTCGGATCGGTTGTCGCGATCATGATCGCCAAGCACCTCTTCGGCGGTCTCGGCTACAACATCTTCAACCCCGCGCTGGTCGGACGTGCTTTCGTCCTGGTCAGTTTCGCAAAAATCATGACCACGTTCGTCGCGCCGGTAACGACATTTATGGCCGTCGATGCCAAGACCACGGCCACGCCCCTGGTCATCCTGAAAGAAGAAGGGATGGCGAGGCTGCTCGAAATTTACCACACAAAAGCCGCTCTCTACCAGGACCTCTTTGTCGGAAACAGAGCGGGCTCGCTCGGCGAGACGTCGGTCGTCGCCCTGCTGCTCGGCGCCGCGTTCCTGTTGATGAAACGGTACATCACCTGGCACGTACCCATCCCTTTTATCGCCACGGTAGGGATCCTCACTTGGATTTTTGGAGGTCATGACGGCCTTATGACCGGAGACCCGCTTCTCCATATGATGTCCGGAGGACTTATTCTCGGGGCATTCTTCATGGCGACGGACTACGTGACAGGCCCTTCGGTTCGAAGCGCGCAGATCGTGTTCGGCATCTGCGCAGGAGCGCTTACGGTTCTAATCCGACTCAAGGGGGGGTATCCCGAAGGAGTGATGTTCGCCATCCTTCTCATGAACTGTTTTGCGCCACTCCTTGACCGGGGCATGCGGAGCCGGGTCTTCGGCAAGGCCGAAGCCAAGGGGGTGAAAAAATGAAGAATATTCTGAAAATAACACTTCCCCTTGTAGCGATTTTCGTCGTTGCGGGCGTCATTATGAGCATGACCTACAAATATACGCATCCTGTCAAAGTCCAGGCGGAAAAGAAGGAGAAGGAAGAGGCCCTCAAAGAGATGGCACCCGATGCGACCGATCCTATTAAAGTGGCGGGAACCTGGAGCGCTGACAACAAGCCCTACGAGTACTATCAAGCGACTGCAGGCGGAAAATCGGTAGCCTATATCGCGGAGACGGCGGGCAAGGGATATTCGAGCTTCATCAAGATGCTTGTTTCGCTCAGTCCCGACATGAAAATCAGTGATGTCAAGATCCTGGATATGAACGAAACGCCTGGTCTCGGCGACCAGGTCCTGGAAAAGAGTTTTCTCGATCAGTTCAAGGGCAAGTCCCTTTCGCAGATCGTGTTGATCAAAGGCGAGACCAAGGAGAACATCCAGGCAGTGTCCGGCGCTACCTATTCGAGCCGCGGCGTCACCAACGGCGTGAAAGCAGCCGTCCAGCTGCTTGTAGATAAGTACGGCGCGGGCATAAAGGCTGCGGCGCAGGAGGTGGCGAAGTGAGCAATAATGTCAGTTTATGGGCGCTGTTCAAAAACGGCATCTTCGGCGAAAACCCCGTATTCAGGCTTGCGCTTTCGCTCTGTCCGGCCGTGGCCGTTACGAGCGGCGTGAAAAACGGATTTCTGATGGGCGTCGCCGTCCTGTTCGTCATGACGATGACGAACGTAACGGTCTCCCTTTTGCGGAACTTTATCAATCCAAAAGTCCGCATTCCCTCCTACGTTTTCATCACCGCCACCTGGGTTACGGTGATTGACCAGGTCATGGCTGCATACCAACGGGCTGTATACAAGGAAATGGGCCTCTACATCATGCTGATCGTGGCTTTTGCCATTATCCTTTCCCGGGCGGAGATGTTCGCGAGCAAGAACAAACTCCTGCCGTCCTTCGTCGACGGCATCGGGATGGGGCTGGGATTTCTTCTTGCCCTGGTGCTGCTCGGCGTGTTCAGGGAGTTCCTGGGAAAGGGCTCGCTCTGGGGCGTGCATATACTGAACGCAAAGCCGCTGCTTATCATGATCATGCCCGCGGGAGGGTTCTTTGCCGTGGGTCTCATGATGGGCTGGCTCAACTGGATCGACCGCAAGTTCTTCGGAGGCACGGGGGGCGGCGGCGGAGGGCATCATTAAGGAAGAGGTAAGATTGCCGATTTCACATGGTTGATCGAGAACGAACATTGACTTTGGATCGGCAGTCGAAAATCGCAAATCCTGAATTGTTTTTCCCGGAGGTCTTATGTGGCAGCATGTCCTGACAATATTCATCGCTTCAGCGCTGATCAACAACTTCGTGTTTTCCAGATATCTGGGCCTCTGTATATTCTTCGGCGTCACGAAAAGGATGGAGACGGCAGTCGGCATGAGCTTTACGTTCACGGCGGTCATGCTCATCCAGGCGGTCCTCAACTGGATCATCTATACCTATGTCATGATTCCTTTTCATCTCGGTTTTCTCAAGATCGTGATCTTCATTGGAACGGTTGCTGCTTTCGTACAGGCCGCCGACACGATCATGAAGAAGGTTGCGCCGGCGCTTTACTACAAGCTCGGCATCTACCTCGCGCTGATCGTGACGAATTGCATCATTCTGGCCGTGCCCCTTATCAACGCCGATGAAAATTACACCCTTATGGAAAGCATGGCCCTTGGCCTTGGCTCCGGCCTGGGCTTCAGTCTGGCGCTTATCATCATGGCGAGCATTCGGGAGAAGTTGGAGCTTGCCGATGTGCCCAAGTCGTTCCAGGGGCTTCCGATCTCGTTCGTGCTGACGGGACTGATTGCCCTGGCGTTTCTCGGGTTCTCAGGGATGATAACTTTATAAGAAATGCGGATTGCGGGATGTGGTTCACTGCATGAACCTTCCGGAAATCCGTGGCTCCCAAACTACTCTATATGAAGGTATCTAGCCATGTATGAACAATTAACGCATATCCTGATGCAGGTTCTCTCCCATGGTTTCTCCATGTTGACGAGCAAGGTGGTTCCCCTCGTCGAGGCAGGCGTTTCAGCGGAAGCCACCGGAACGGTTCCTATGTCCACGGTATATATAACTCTGATTGTGCTCGCGGGGCTCGGAATCGTTTTTGGCGTTGCTCTCGCACTGATTGCCGCCCGCTTCGTGGTAAAAGTCGATCCCAAGGTCGAGCAGGTCCGCGAGACCTTGCCCGGCGCAAATTGCGGGGCCTGCGGATTCGCCGGTTGCATGGGATATGCTGAAGCGGTTGTGGGCAATCCCGATGTCGCTGTAAGCATGTGCGCCCCCGGTAAATCAGCCGTTGCCGAGAAGATCGCCGTAATTACGGGTAAAAAGGCGGAGAAGGTGGAGCCTAAGATCGCCCGTGTCTTTTGTCAGGGCGGAACTTCGCTTTCCCAGCGGAAGTTCATCTACACCGGCGTGAAGGACTGCACCGCTGCGGTTCTTGCTGCGGGCGGGGACAAGTCCTGCGAGTACGGTTGCCTCGGATTCGGCACATGCATGCGCGCCTGTCCCTTCGGAGCCATTACGATGAGCGCCGACAACCTCCCCCTTATTAACCCTGATAAATGTACGGCTTGCGGGAAGTGCGTGGCTGCTTGTCCAAAGCAGGTGATTGAGATCGCCCAGGCATCCAAGGCCGTGGTCATCAGCTGCCACAGCAGGGATAAAGGCATTGATGTCAAAAAGAAATGTCAGGTGGGTTGTATTGCCTGCGGCATCTGCGTCAAGACCTGCCCGGTGGATGCCATCAAGATCGACAACAATCTTGCACGGATCGACCACAGTAAGTGCATCGTCTGCGGTCTCTGCGTAAAGAAATGTCCCACGAAGGCAATCTTCGATTACATTCCTGTACGGCCGAAAGCTTACATCGATCCCGCAAAGTGCGTAGGCATCGACGTGTGCGAGAAGGTCTGCCCGGTGAACGCCATCTCGGGTGAGATTCGTCAAATCCATGTCGTCAACCAGGAGAAGTGCATCGGCTGCAGGATGTGCGAATCACGATGCCCGAAGAAAGCGATTACCATGGTAGAAGTTACGGCTGCTGCGGAGAAAAAAACCAAAGTGCAGGAACCGGTCGCGGTATAACGCGTTTTCAGAAAAATGTTGTTGAGAAAAGGAGGTGCGAAAAGCGCACCTCCTTTTTTTTTGCTTGAGGACCTGAGTGCAGCCGATCCCATTTTTACTTTCGGGCGGTGCTATAATACTATTGTTTATTATCAAGTGAATTTTTTTAAGCAGAATCGGCAATCGATGACTCAAAAAAATCTCCGCCACTTTTTTGCTTGACAAAATACTGCGCTTGGGCTAAAAACAGACTCATTCTCATCACGCCAATATTTGGAGGTACGTATCAATGAATCCCGATGACATAAAATATCACAGAGAACATGCCTGGGTACGAGCGGAAGGTAAACGCGCGACCAAGATCGGAAG
>JAJXTW010000240.1 GCA_021783455.1 Nitrospirota bacterium
TGTCCATGGCCTCGTCCGAGATCGTCAGGGGCCCCTTCCTGTCCTCCGCCGAGTACTTGTTCAGGAAATTCTGGGCCAGCGGCGGAATATCCTCCCTGCGCTCCCGGAGCGGAGGGATCGTGATGGGAAACACGTTCAGCCGGTAGAACAGGTCTTCCCGGAACAGCTTGGCAACAACCGCTTTTTCTATATCTTTGTTCGTGGCCGCGACCACGCGGACGTCGATCTTGATCGGCTTGCCCCCGCCCACGCGCTCGATCACCTGCTCCTGCAGCACGCGAAGCAGCTTCGCCTGGATCGCCATGTCCATATCGCCGATCTCGTCGAGGAACACCGTTCCCTTGTCCGCGAGCTCCAGTTTCCCGAGCTTGCGGGCCTCGGCGCCGGTGAACGCGCCCCGTTCGTACCCGAACAACTCGCTTTCCAGCAGCTCCCGCGGGATCGCGGCGGAGTTAATGGCGATGAACGGAGCTTCCTTGCGATTGCTCAGATAATGGATCGCGCGCGCGAAAAGCTCCTTGCCCGTGCCGCTTTCGCCGTGGATCAGCGCCGTCGCGTTCGTGGGCGCGACTTTCTGGATCTTTGACGTGATCTCCTGCATTTGAACGCTCTTGCCGATGATCTTGGGCATCCCGAGTTTTTCCGCGAACTCCTCTCGAAGCAGGATGTTCTCCGCGGCAAGACGCGTTGCGTCGAGGGCCCGTTTGATGAGCACGAGCAAATGGCCGGTGTCAAACGGTTTGGCAAGAAAATCGTAGGCCCCTTCTTTGACCGCTTTGACAGCCGTTTCGATCGTGCCGAAGGCGGTCATCACGATGACCGGAAGCAGCGGGTTTTCCTGCTTTGCGGCTTTCAGCACCTCGAAACCGTCCTTCTTCGGCAGTTTGAGGTCAGTCAGCACCAGCCCGATCCGTTCATCGGAAAGTTTTTTGATTCCCTCGCTGCCGTCCCTGGCGGGGATCACCTGATAGCCTTCGGCCTCAAGCGTTTGCTTCAGCATGTCGATCATGCTTTCTTTGTCTTCGATAACGAGTATCGTATCAGCCATGCGGAGACTACCTCATCGGGAGCAGAATCGTAAATGTGGTCCCCTGCCCCGGATTGCTCTCCACCTCTATCCGGCCGCCGTGGGACGTAATGATCTTGTGCGCGAGGGCGAGCCCCATCCCCACGCCCGTGTCCTTGGTCGTGAAAAAAGGGAGAAATATTTTTTTGATCTCCTCGTCCGGAATCCCGGACCCGGTGTCGCAAATGAGGATTTTCAGGTCCTTCGCCTTTTTGCTTTCGATCGTCAGTGCCCCGCCGTCCGGCATTGCCTCGACCGCGTTCTGGATCAAATTGCCGAAGGCCTGGCGCATGAGCACTTCATCAAGCGACATGGAAATGTCATCAAGCTTCAGCGCGGCCGTCACCCGGTGCCCGGGGCCTTTCGCCCTGAGCACGGTTTCGAGACACCCTTCCAGCAGTTCCCGGATATTGATTTTTACCAGGTTCAGCGAGGCGGGCCGCGCAAAGGTCAGGAGGTCGCCGATGATCCGGTTCATCCCGCTGATCTCATCGGTTGTTTTTCGGATCACGTCCTGTCCTGCCGCGTCGGTTCTCCTGGAAAGCAGGTTGAGATAGCCCGAGATCACCGCCATGGGGTTCCGCAGTTCATGGGCAATGCCGGCGGACATTTCTCCGAGCGCGGTCAACCGCTCCCGGAGTTCCACCTGTTCCTGCAACCGTTTCACTTCCGTGAGGTCCGTGAAGGAAAGGATCACGCCTATTGCCGCATCATGCCTGTCGGTGAGGACCGCGGTGTTGTAGCCGAGCCAGAGCTGGTTGCCGTTGAGGTCGAGCATCGCTTCCATGCGGGCCGAAGGGATCTTTCGTTCGAGCGTCTCATGAACCACCCTCGTGATGTCGCCGTGGGCAAACAGGTCTTCGCAGCCCTTGCCGAGCACCTGATCGCGATTCATGCAGAGCGTCTCCTCAGCGGCGCGGTTGATCGTCATCAATTGGCATTGGACATCAAAGGTCATCACCCCGCTCGTCACGCACTGGAGGATGTTCTCGTTGTAGCTTTCAACGTTCTCCGCCCGCTGCTCGGCGAGGGCCTTGAGCCGTTCAAGCTCTTTTTCCTTTTCCTTAAGCTGTTTCGTAACGTTCTGAAAGGCATTGATGATGAAGGTGGTGTCGGTGGTCTTCTCGCGCTCCCTGGTCTCCATCCCCAGTTCCCGCCGATAACGCCGGACAGCGCTCCAGAGCACGTATGCCGCAAAAACGAGAATCAGCAATGCGGGGAACAGTATGCGCAGAGTTTGACTGGTCATAGACGGATCAGGCCGAGGTACCACGATATGATATCAGGGCCGTAGAACGCGCTCGCAACTGCGCCGAGCGCCAGGAACGGCCCGAAGGGAATGACCTTTTCCATTTTATGCCGTTTGAGCGCGATCAACAGGACGCCGACGACGGACCCGGCAACCGCGCCCAGCATAATCGTGAGGAGCGCCCCCTTCCATCCGAGGAAACTGCCGACCATGCCCATGAGCTTGATGTCGCCGCCGCCCATGGCCTCGACATGCCGCAATTTTTCCCAAAGCCAGCCGATTGCCAGCAGCGGACCGCCGCCCAGGATGATGCCGATGATCGAGTTGAGGAAAGCCGTGAGATAAGGCCCGGCGTGCGGCAGCAGGCCGTCAAGATGGAACGGCAGCGGGTCCGCGAGCGGGTACAGGAAAAACGGCGCGAGGGAAAGCCCGATGACCATGCCCGGCAGGGTGATGACGTCGGGTATGATCTGGTGGTCGAAATCGATAAAGGTGATGACGATGAGCGACGAGCAGAATGCCATCAGGAGGAACGCTTCCCCGCCGAGCCCGATCTCGTGGACGATCCAGAGATAGAACAACCCGTTCATCAGCTCGACGATAGGATAGCGCCACGATATGGGCTCTCCGCAGCTCCTGCATTTTCCCCGGAGGAGAAGAAAACTGATGACCGGAATATTGTCGTAAAATCTGATCGGGCTCGTGCACCGGGGGCAGTGCGAAGGAGGCGTTGCAATGGAGCGGCCGCGGGGCAGGCGCACGATGCAGACGTTCAGAAAGCTGCCTACGATCAGACCGAAAAGGACCACGACGAGTGAAATCATGCTATGCTGTCCTCCGTGTGTTTCACCGTCGACTGGAAATCGGCATGGATGTCCTTGATTCCCTTTTTCAATTCCTCGATCTCCTGTTCGCGGTCGACAAGTTCGGCAAGGACAGCAACAATGTCCTCATCGTTCAGCAGCTGATCGGTCGCTTTGGGCAAAACGTTTTTCTTTTTGAGGTCCACGATCTTTCTGCCGATCGTTTGGTGGATTTCAGCGATACGGGCGTGGACTTCGTCGATCCGAATCCGGAGCCGGACAATGTTGACTTCGGCCCTCACCCGCTCCGCAAACGTAGCGGCGACGGCAGCTGTTTTCTTCGCGCCCTTCTCCATGTCCACAACGACTCTTTTCCAAATGTTCATCGAAACTCCTTGGTACAGGGTCAAGCAGCAAGGGGCATGGGTCAAGGCAAACGGACCGGAACCTTTGCCTTCCCTTCTACATGCTACTTGCCCTTGACCCTATTTTTTTTACTTTATCAGAATCCCGCCCAAATATCAACCTACGTTGATCAGCCCCAGTTTCCCCTGCCACTTCCTCCGCACAAGTTCGCGGAGCGCCGGGTACTTCGTCAGCGCGGGATCTTTTTGAATGAGGTCGAAGGCCTCGGACCTCGCCTGTTCAACCAGGTCGGCGTCACGGATGATATTCGCGGCGCGCAGGTCCGGAAGGCCGGACTGGCGGGTGCCGAAGAACTCTCCCGGGCCGCGTAGACGAAGGTCCTCTTCGGCGATCTTAAATCCGTCATTCGTGCGGCTGAACGCCGTGAGCCGTTCCCGGGCTTCGGGGGCGAACATGCGCGGTCCCATGAGGATGCAGTACGACTGGTGGCCGCCCCGGCCGACGCGGCCGCGCAGCTGGTGGAGCTGGGCAAGACCGAAGCGTTCCGGGTGCTCGATCACCATGACCGCGGCGTTCGGCACGTCCACGCCTACCTCGATCACCGTGGTCGAAACCAGGATCTGGACCAGGCCCGTCTTGAAGGAGGTCATGACCCGCTCCTTCTCCGGCCCCTTCATCCTGCCGTGCAAAAGACCGATCTTCCAGTGCGGGAAAATGTCCTTCTGCATATGGGCGGCCATTTCCGTCGCTGCCTTGAGATCGCTCTTCTCGGTCTCTTCCACGAGCGGATAGACCACATAGACCTGGCGGCCCTTGGCAAGCTCGCTCTCGATGAACTGGTAGGCCTC
>JAJXTW010000241.1 GCA_021783455.1 Nitrospirota bacterium
TGATAGGGGTGCTGAAGGAGACAGGCCACGGTGAAAAACGCGTGGCCGTCGTACCCGAAGTGGTAAAAAAATTCAAAGCTCTCGGCGCGGAGCTCTGCATTGAACAGGGAGCCGGCAACGGGAGCTTTATTTCCGACAGCGACTTCGGAGCGGCAATCGTTGCCGCAAGCAGCAGCGACGTGTTCAGCGGGAGTGAGGTCATTTTAAAAGTGCAGCCGCCCGCCCTGGACGAGATCCGGCTTATGCGGCCGGGTACGATACTCATCGGTTTCCTCCATCCCTACCAGGAATTGGAACGGGCGAAGTTGCTCTGCGAACGAAAGATCACGAGCTTTGCCGTTGAATTGATCCCGCGCATTTCCCGGGCCCAGAGCATGGACGCCCTCTCCTCCCAGGCCACGGTCGCGGGCTACCAGTGCGCGCTCATTGCGGGAGTCATTTCCCCGAAATTCTTTCCCATGATAACCTATGCCGCCGGCACCCTGCGGCCTGCGCGCGTCATGGTCATCGGCGCGGGCGTTGCGGGGCTGCAGGCCATTGCGACGGTGCACCGGCTCGGCGCGATCGTCGAAGCCTACGACGTTCGGCCGGAAACGAAAGAGCAGATCGAGTCCCTCGGTGCGCGGTTCGTCGATACCGGAGTTGCGGCAATCGGCTCCGGAGGCTACGCGCGGGAACTGACCGTGGACGAGAAGATGGCCCAGCAGGAGAAGCTCACCCGGGCCATCGCGCAGGTGGACGTGCTCATCACGACCGCGGCGATCCCGGGGAAAAAGAGCCCCCGCATCGTCACCGGGGACATGGTGGTCCGCATGAAGAAAGGCGCGATCATCGTTGACATGGCAGCGGACAGCGGCGGCAACGTCGAAGGTTCGCGTCCCGGCGAGACCGTGATCAAGGACGGCGTCTCCATCGTGGGGACCGTGAACCTCGCGTCGCGCATGCCGGTGCACGCGTCGGAGATGTATGCCAGGAACCTGTTCAACTTCATATCGCCCTTCATCAGGGACGGCAAGCTTCTCCTCGATTGGAATGACGAAATCCTGGCAGGGAGCGCCTTTACCCATGAAGGCTTGATCAGACATGAAGGAGTAAGAAAAGTATTGGAGGGGTGAGACAGCTCATGGCTGTTAGCTCTTAGCGGATGGACCTCAGAGACCGGATAAAAGTCCGTTGCCATGAGCTATGAGCTTTATTTTGGAGGGTACTTTCTTATGGAAGGTTTCGCAGCGCTTTACATATTCATGCTGGCCGCATTCACCGGCTACGAAATAATCTCGCGGGTGCCCGTGATCCTGCACACGCCGCTCATGTCCGGGTCGAACTTTGTCCACGGCGTGGTGTTGGTGGGGGCCATGGTCGCGCTGGGAGAGGCCCGGACGCCGCTCGAACAGGCCGTCGGGTTCATTGCCGTATTGCTCGGGGCCGCCAACGCCGCAGGCGGCTATGTTGTCACGGAACGGATGCTCGCGATGTTCAATATCGATAAAAGCAGGAGCACTAAGAAAAAACAAGATTAACCGCAGAGGTCGCAGAGTACGCAGAGAAAAGAAAATTTAAATATTTATGCTCCCGATTCAAATTCCGCGCCCTCTGCGTCCTCCGCGGTAGATGATCTTTTGCATAAGGTTTGTAAATGACAATAAAACTTCTCATAAACGCCAGCTACTTCATCGTGGCAATCTTATTCATCCAGGGCCTGAAAGGCATGTCGTCGCCGGTCACTGCGCGGCGCGGAATCATGTGGGCAGGCGCGGGCATGGTGCTGGCCACGCTTGTCACCTTCGGCTGGCCCGGCATGAGCAACTACACGCTCATGGTGATTGCCCTTGGCCTGGGCGGAGGACTCTCCGCCTGGTCGGGCACGGTGGTCAAGATGACCGACATGCCGCAGATGGTCGCGCTGTACAACGGCATGGGCGGCGGCGCAGCAGCATCCATCGCGGCGATCGAGCTGGCGCGCGGCGAAACGCACGGCACGGTTGCCACGTCCCTTGCAGTACTCGGCGGCCTGATCGGCACCGTGTCCTTCTCCGGTTCGCTGGTCGCTTTTGCCAAACTGCAGGGCATCATGAAAAAAACCTTCCATCTGCCTGCGCAGAATGCGGTAAACGTGGTTCTCGCCGCAGTGGCTGTCATCGCCGGCGCCGGCATCGTCGCTGCGGGTCCCGCCACGACGCTGCAGCTCGTCGTTTTCTTCCTCGTCGCGCTCGCGCTCGGCGCGATCATCACCCTGCCCATCGGCGGGGCCGATATGCCGGTCGTGATCTCGCTCTTTAACGCGCTTACCGGTCTTGCCGTGGGGTTCGAAGGGTTAGTGCTGAACAATCCGGCGCTGATCATCGCCGGCATCGTGGTCGGCTCGGCCGGCACCCTGCTCACCCAGCTGATGGCAAAGGCGATGAACCGGCCGCTCACGAACATCCTGTTCAAACCCATCACCGGCGAGGCGCAGGTCGGGGGAACGGGAATTGCCGGGACCATGAAGGAAATCTCCGCACTCGATGCAGCCGCCATGCTGCGCTATGCACAAAAGGTGATCATTGTCCCGGGCTACGGCATGGCAGTGGGCCAGGCCCAGCACAAGGTAAAAGAAATGAGCGTCCTTCTGGAGGAAGCCGGCATAACAGTCAAGTTCGCCATCCATCCCGTTGCCGGCCGCATGCCCGGCCACATGAACGTGCTCCTCGCAGAGGCCGGAGTTCCCTATGACAGGATTTTCGACCTGGAGGAAATTAACGGTGAATTCAGCCAGGCTGATGTGGCGCTCGTGATCGGCGCAAACGACGTGGTAAACCCCGCTGCCCGGACCGAAAAATCGAGCCCCATCTACGGCATGCCGATCCTGAACGCAGACCAGGCGCACAACGTGATCGTGGTCAAACGGGGAAAAGGCACGGGATATTCAGGCATCGAGAACGCGCTCTTTTACAACGACAACACGCGGATGCTCTACGGCAGTGCGCAGCAAGTGGTGAATGAGGTCATCAAGAATATCAAGGAGCTGATGGCGTGACAGCTCAGGCGCAACGGCGTCGGCCTGCCCTGCCGGCTATTGCAGCCTGGCCCCGCACTTTTTGCATACCCGTTTGTTGATGTCGCTGCCCAGACCCTTTTTGCATGACGGGCAGGTCCAGTTGTAGGCGGTGAATACCAGGAAGGCGGCTATGGTGACGATCTGCATGCTGTAGAGTGCGCTCTTCGAGAAGGTCCAAAACACGTCCGGGCGCTTATAGAGCACCGCGGCAAGGAGTACGAAAAACAGCGTTATCGCTATGGCGATGATCTGGCGCGACTGGCGCAGGTGAAATTCCTGAAGGATCTGGTTATTGTCTTTCTTTTGCATCATCACGTTGTTCCATTCTGTTCTGTGCGGCGCGGGAACTAGCAGCCCGGGCTGTGCGCCCAATCTTTATTGTCCGCAGCACTTCTTGTATTTTTTTCCGCTGTTGCAGGGGCACGGATCGTTGCGGCCGGTTTTGGGGGCTGCGCGGGAAACCGGCTTGGGCATGGTCTTGCCTGCAGCAAAGTACCAGGTCCCGTCTTTCTTCCTGAACGAGGACAGTTCGTGGTGTTCCTGCTTGAGCCCTTTCTCCGTAAAGGACACGAGAAACTCAACCTGACCTTCGTTGTCGCCCGCTCCTCCGGCCACGGTCTTCAAAATTTTGATCCCGTGCCACAGGGCGCTTTCCGCCCAGGCCCTGCTGCTTTTTTCGTCATAATCGGCCCGGCTGTCCGGATGCAGGGAGGCAAGAATATATTCGATCTCCTTCTTCACATAGGCGCTGTAACGGGAGCGCATAAGCTGCTCCGCCGTCAAGGCCTTCTGCTCGCCCTTGATGAGCGGCCGGCAGCATGAATCATAGGAAACATTTGAGCCGCACGGGCATGCATCCATAAAACTCTCCTTCGGTACGGGAATAGCCGGCGAGGATCACGGCAGCAGACGGCGTTGATATTACGCAAAGGACGAAAGAGAGTCAAGTCGAAATTTTACAGGATGGGAAAAAACGGCGGATGCTTTTCCAGCGTTACGACCTCGCAGTGTGGTAGATTTTTTTGCGAGCCGGCCAGGTTTCAGGGAGCAGAGAAAACTTTTCGATTGACGAAATTTGAGTTCTCTGAGTCGCTTATGTCGTCCTCTTCGTTCCGCCTTTTCGCGGATTTTTGCTGTCCTTGTGCAGCAACAGGCCAATATACTTATTGATCGGGTTCGACCGGCCGAGGAGCGGGATCGGAGGTTGTTTCCTCACCCCCAACCCTCGTAATTCCTTCAGGAGTTCGCTGTAGCTCCGGTCATACTTGAGTC
>JAJXTW010000022.1 GCA_021783455.1 Nitrospirota bacterium
GCGTTGCGGCCGTCAAAGAAGACGACCTCCTCGCCGGCGGACTCCTTGGCGGCCACCAGTTCGTGGAGCTCCTCGGGCTTCACATGCGTCCCGCCGCCAATGACGCCGTTTTCATCGACCACGGGGGCGGCAAGCAGATTGTATTTTGATATGAACTCCGCAACGTCCTTCTCCGCCACGTCCTGGGGAAGCGTCTTCACCGGCGTTTTCATGATGTCGCCCAGCAGCATCTGCGGCAGCGCAAGAATAAGATTTTTGAGCGATACGACACCGACCACCAGCTCATTCGCATCGAGAATATACAGGTAATAAATGGACTCCACGTTCGGGGCCTCGAGCCGCAGTTCCCGGATCGCCTCATCCACGGTCATGTCCGGCGGAAAGGAAAGGTATTCCGTTGTCATAATACCGCCAGCAGTGTCTTCTTCATGTTCCAGAAGCTCCTGCACATCCTCGGCCTCTTCTTTTTCCATGAGCCCGATGAGTTCCTGTGCCTTGGCCTCGGGCAGATCGCCGAGAACATCCGCCGCCTCGTCAGGCGGCATGCGTTCCAGAATGTCGGACGCCCGTTCCTTGGACATGTCGTCGATAATGTCCGCCTGCACGCGCGGCTCAAGTTCGTGAAGGGCTTCGGCTGCCGTGTCCACGTCGAGGCTTCCGAAAATAGCAGTCCGCTCCCGTTGTGAAACTTCGCTGATGATCTCGGCGAGGTCCGCCGGATGCATAGTCGATACTTTCTGCGTGGAAACGGTCAAGGTAAGCCGTGACAGCTTCGGCTCGATGGTTTGCACGTAATGCCAGCCGATGAGTTTGTGCTGGAGGCGGTAATTGAAGAGTGACAGGAATCGTTCCCCCTGCCGTTCCACGCCCAGTCTTCGCAAGAGCCCACGGAGCCCGATTTCCGCGGCCACGAGGCAAAGTTTCCCTTTTACATCGCCCAGTTCCAGATCGTTGACGCGAACCAGCTTTGCGCCGTTGATATCTACGATTTGCTTGTCCAGGAGGTCTCGATATATTAAAATATCAGAGGGAGAAGGCGCAGAAGGCTGAAGTTCGTCGCGACGTGCGGTTACCGATATGACGCGGCGGTTGAAGAGGTTGACAAGGTTCCACGGCAGCACGTAGGTTCCTTTGGCCGCCGCAACAATCAGCGCTGTTACTGCGGGAAAGGGCTCCCCCATGGTTATAACAATGTCCTTGAGGCTGCCGATCTCCTCACCTGTCTGATCAAGCACCATTTTCTTATGGACTTCGCTGACAAAAATCTCTCCGGCAAAAAAGGGCATGATCGCTCCGCAGCGCAGGCATAGTGAGATGGTTTAGGTTATACCAGCGGGCATGGGTTAAGTCAAGAAAAAACAGGTCCTGGAATTCATAAATGTGATAGAATTAGCAACAGAGACAAGATGTTTCGCGAGGGAGAAGAGTTAACAGTGTCCTCGTCGATACCAGCTCATTCTATTAAACATTAAAATATTGATATTAAAAAAATTAACATGTCAGGATCCCGGTTTTCTGATATAGTTTTCTAAATTTTTCGTACACACGATCAGCAGGAACAGATGTTGTGAAAGGAGAACGCGTAGAATGGCAGAACAGACTGTAAAGGACCTGAAGAAGGAAATATACCTTCTCATGCACAAAGCGCAATCCATGCTCGAACTCTCCGAGGAAGGTTTCATGAAAGGCAAAATGTCTTCCCTGGACCAGGCGGACGAGTTGGCAAAGGAAATCCACACAAAGGAAGACGTCCTGACCGCAGCGCTTGCAAAAATGGCTGCCACGAACAGCGAGGCACGTTCGATCCTTTCCGTCCCCGCGAACGTTGAAAAAATTGCGACCACCATCAAGCGGATCAGCCAAAACAGCCGAGAGCGCATCAAGGAAGGTCTTCTGTTCAGCGATAAGGCAATCTTAGAATCCGGTAAATTGTTTTCCAAGGCCAAGGAGATCCTGAAAAAAGCCGGTGAAACCGCTGTCACGGGCGCCCCGACTACAGTCGAGAATGTGCTGAGTGAAACCAATGCTCTGGAGCGCATGGCCAACGACTTTGCGACGGCCCATGAAGAACGACTTGTAGCCGGAGAGTGTTCCCCGAAGGCATCATCAAACTATTTGTGCATTCTCTATGCCTTCGACGATATGGGAGCATACATTAAAAATGCTGTAAAAAAACTTTCTGGAAAATAATCTTCATATCTTCTCTCCCCCTCTCCGACGGTGCGAGTCGGAATCAAAAACACTTCAACCCCGTTTAGAAAGCAGCTTTTCTAAACGGGGTGAACAACAAAGGCGCTCAGGATCGAGTCGCTGGCAGACTCCCTAACCGCAGGTTCTCCTGGCAGAGCGCTTAAGTCATTTTCTCATTATTCCCGCTGGCGACAGATTCATCCTCCCGGCAGTCGGGACTGAGCGATCATTTTTCCTTCTGATAAGAAACTGCACATGGGTCAGGCAGGGGGCATATGCCGGGAATCTCGAAACCATCAATCGGACTGGCACTCTCGGGAGGGGCGGCACGCGGCATCGCCCATATAGCGGTGCTGGAGACCCTGGAACAGGAAGGCGTCCCCATTCATGCAATAGCGGGAACCAGCGCCGGCAGCATCGTCGGCGCCCTCTACTGCGCGGGCATGCCTCCTTCTGAGATCAAGCGCATACTGCTGAATGCAAAATGGAAGGATGTCCTGAAATTCACGGTGCCGAGAAAAGGCCTGATTTCCAGCGAAGGCATCTACCGTTTCATGGAAGACATCCTGCCGGTCAAAAAGTTTTCCTCGCTGCTCTTCCCTTTTGCAGCCGTGGCAACCGATCTGCGTACCGGAGAAAAAGTGACCATCACTACCGGTTCCGTTGCCCGTGCCGTTCAAGCCAGCTGCAGCCTGCCTATCATTTTCACCCCCACGGAGATTAACAGAAAGGCGCTTGTCGATGGAGGGGTTTCAAGCCAGATACCCGTCAGATCTGTGCAGGAGGAATTAGGCGCCAGAAACGTGATCGCGGTGAACGTCAACTACAAGGCGCTGGAAATGGACCAGTTCGACAACATCGTCAAAATCGCAGCGCATCTGTCTGCGCTCTGGGCTTCGCGAAATGCTCGGGAAGAGAAAAAGCTCGCTGATGTGCTCATTGAGGTAAATGCCAGGGGCATTCCACTCTACGACCTGTCAAAATCAAAAGAACTTCTCCAACGGGGCAGAAAGGCGACTGAAGAGAAACTGGGGAGAATAAAGGAGCTGTTTTAAAACCACTTTTGCGAACGTGCACCTCTCTCCAATCGCCCCCCCTTGAGCCCGCCAACCTCAATTAATGTTTAAACACCCGCTGACCGGTGAAGACCATGGTCACCTGGGGATTTGCTTCATTGCATGCAGTGATGGCATCGAAATCCCGGTCCGAACCGCCGGGCTGCACGATCGCCGCTACGCCCTCTTTGATGCCGACGTCGACACCGTCCCTGAACGGAAAGAACGCGTCGGAAATCATCGTGGACCCGATGAGGCCGCCCTTATCCTTCCTCGCCTGCTCATCGATCTCCTTAAGTGCGCCCTTGTCGCGTTTCCCCTGGCCGGCTTCCAATTCGAACGTCTTATACGGTATTCCGAATTTTTTGAAGCAGAGGGCGTCAGCATACTTCGTGTAAGCCTTAAAAATCGCGATTTCGGCGACGCCGACGCGATCTTGTTCGCCGGTGCCGATCCCGACCGTCACGCCGTCCTTTACATAAATGACCGAATTCGAGGTAATTCCCTGTTCCACGTTCCAGCCGAAGAGCATGTCCTCGTACTCACGGTCCGTTGGCTTTCGCCCGATCTTGTATTCCTTCCCTTTGTAAACGGTCTTCGCCTCCTGGAAATCCTCTTTTTTCCGTATCGCATTTTTCTGAGACTGCTGGATAATGAGACCGCCGTCGATCAGGGCTTTGAATTCGACAAAGCTTCTGTCGCGGTATTTAGCAAGCTCGGTGAGCTTCTCAAGTTTAATGATGCGAAGGTTTTTGCGTTTGGCCAGGATCGCAATTGCTCCTTCTTCGAAGTCCGGCGCAGCCACGACCTCAAGATAGTTCGCATTTGCCATTTCCGCAGTCTGCTTATCTATGGGCCGGTTAACGGTCAAACAGCCGCCAAAGGCCGCTATGCGGTCCGCCATATTTGCCCTCTCATACGCTTCGCCAATGGTCGTGCCGTAGGCTACACCGGAAGGGTTGTTATGTTTCATAATGGCGGCGGCCGGACGGTCCATGAGGTATTTCAAAATATTGAGGGCGTTGTCCAAGTCAGTAAAATTCGTCTTGCCGGGATGTTTTCCTGCCTGGATCATCTGCTCCTCGGAGATGGCGCTCACGAGTCCGTTGCCTGCCTCCAGGATCTTCACCCCGGCGAGAACAAGGTTTCCGGTCACCAGCTGATACATAGCGGCCTGTTGATCGGGGTTTTCTCCATACCGCAATCCTTTTTCGATAATCTCACCGGTGCTTTCATCAGCAAGTTTCCATGCCCTCTTCCGGTAGACCAGCTTTTGGTCGCCAAAGGTGATGGTCACCTCGGGCGGAAAATTGTCTGACATGATGGTTTTGTACATTTTTTTGAGATCGGACATTAAAACCTCCAGGGATAAGATGAGAAGCTCTTGGCTGATAGCCATGAACTATGAACTGACTTTTTACACTTTATCCACCGACTTCTGACCGAGCAGCCCTGCCGGCCGGATAATGAGCGTAATGATGAGCACAAGAAATGCGAAGGCATCCTTGTACACGCTCGAAATGTAACTTGCACAGAAGTTTTCGATCAGTCCCAGCATAAACCCGCCGAGCATTGCGCCGGGAATGCTGCCGATCCCGCCGAGCACCGCGGCCGTAAACGCCTTGATGCCTGCCAAATACCCCATAAAGAAGTGCACAACGCCATAATAGAGCGTCACCATGACGCCAGCCACGGCTGCCAAAGAAGAACCGATCATAAAGGTAATGGAAATGACCTGGTTTATATTGATGCCCACAAGGCCTGCCATGATGCGGTCCTGAGACGTGGCACGCATTGCCTTGCCGAGCCGTGTTTTCGCCACAAAGAATTGAAGACCCACCATGATGAGAATGGATGCGCTCAGAATGAACATCTGCACGGGAGAGACATTCGCTCCGAACAGGGAAAAACCTTCAGAAGGAAGCAGGGGCGGCAAATTCTTGTATTCCTTGCCCTGGCTCAGCATAACGAAATTCTGCAGGATGATCGACATGCCTACTGCACTGATAAGCGGCGCCAGTTTCGAGGCATTTCTGATCGGCCGGTAGGCTACGCGTTCGATCACTGCCCCGTAGGCCGCGCAGAAAGCCATGGAAACCAGGACGGTGATCAGGAGCGCGACGGGAAGGCTGTAGGCTGTCACCCCCCAATAGGTCAGTACACCGAGAACGATAATGCCGAGATACGCCCCGAGCATGTAGACCTCGCCGTGGGCGAAGTTGATAAGCTGAAGAATACCGTAGACCATGGTGTACCCGAGGGCAATGAGAGCGTACACCGCGCCGAGGGCCAAACCGTTTATGAGCTGTTGGACAAACATTATTAAGAAATCACGCTAAAAGAGAGACACATACGGAAAATCACTTTCCGATAGTTGGGGAACAGTCAAAATAACTATTTTACATCTGCACACGTCGGCGGACATCCTTGCCCCAAACGTCAAGGCACTTCGACGAACTTACCATCCTTGACCTGCCAGATCACATAGGGAGCCTTCGTCACGTCGCCGTTCTTATCGAAAGCAATATCGCCGAAGGCCCCGTGAAAAGTTGTTTTTGAAATATACTCTGCGATCTTCCCGCCGTCAGTGCTTTTGGTCTCCGCGATCGAGGACAAGATGATATTCGCCGCGTCATAAGCGTAGATCGAGTACGGTCCGGGATCGCCATACTTCGCCCGGTATTTCTCGATGAAGGTTTTTGCCGTGGAAAGCCCTGCGGGCTCTTTGCCGAAAGTCACATAGGTCCCCTCCGCGGACTTTCCGGCAATGCTGATGAACGTCGGATCGAAGACGCCGTCGCCGGTGATCATGGGGATGTTCAAATCGACCTCTTTTGCCTGCCGTACGAGCCTGCCCGCCTCGGGATAAATTCCGCCGAAAAAATAGACATCAGGATTGTTTTCCTTGATCGTGCTAAGCACGGCTTTGTAATCGGGGTCCCGTTGAATAATGCCGCCGTAATACACGACCTGCACCTTATCGCCCAGCGCCTTCTTGAAATAATCCGCCAGGCCCTGGCCATAGGCAGTTTTATCATGAATGATCGCCACACGCTTGGGATGAAGTCTGGACAGGACGAAGTCCGCGGCAACCCTCCCTTGCTGGTCGTCGGTTCCGCAGACGCGAAAAACCCGCTTAAATCCTTGGAGCGTGAGATGGGGATTCGTCGTGGCGGGTGAAATCATGACGATGTTCGCGTCGTCATAGTATTTCGAGGCGGGGAGGGAGCAGCTTGAGTTCCAGTGGCCGACAACGGCAACCGCTTTCTGATTGATGAATTTGTTCGCAATGGAAACCGCTTGCTTCGGGTCCGCCTGGTCGTCCCCGGCCAGCAGGACAATCTTCTTTCCCAGTACGCCGCCCTTCTCGTTCCATTCGGCAACGGCAAGCTCAACGGCGTTCCTCAAATCTACGCCCATTTTGCTCTGATCGCCCGTCATGGGCCCCGCGGCGCCGATCCTGATCACGTTATCATCCTGATGCGTACAAGCAAAAGCCGTCATGATGAACATCACTATGATAGGAATAGAGATGATTTTTTTCAAGTATCCCCTCCTGATTTCCGCATGATCCGCAGCATGTCTTCGCTCGATTGTTGAATATCCGGCGCGGAAAGCAACGCGGATATCACTGCAACGCCGTCGGCACCCGCCCGGACCACCTCCGTAACGGTTGTGTGTGTGATGCCGCCGATGGCGATGATCGGTATGCTTATTGAGTGTCTAATGATTCTGAGAGTTTTCAATCCCTGGATCACGCCGGCGTCCTTTGTTGCCGTGGGGAATATCGGTCCAAACCCGATATAATCGGCTCCCTGCTGTTCCGCTTCCCGGGCCTGCGCCAGGCTGTGTGTCGAGATGCCAATCACCTTGCCCGGGCCCAGAATCTTGCGCGCCTTTTCAATCGGGAGATCGTCCTGTCCCAGGTGCACGCCGTCCGCATCAACGGCCTGTGCGATGTCCGCGTGGTCGTTGACAATGAACATTGCCCCGGCATCCGCGGCAAGACTCGCGAGCCGGAGCGATGTTTCGTAGACCGACTTCCGATCATGTTTCTTGCTTCGGTACTGAAAGAACGTCACCCCTGCGGAAAGCGCCCGCGACATCGCCTGTTCCGGGCTTATCCGCAGTATGTCCTGATCCAGGATCAGGCAGAGACCTTTAAGCTTATTTGGCTGGATTGCTGTACCTCTCCATGAATTTCGTGGAAATATTTCCCTTCTGGAAATCGGGGTCCGAAAGGATCTTTTTGTGCATGGGGATCGTCGTTTTCACGCCTTCAATGATGAATTCGTCAAGTGCGCGCTGCATACGCATGATCGCCTCATCTCTCGTCGCAGCATGCACGATAAGCTTCGCTATCATCGAATCATAATAAGGCGGAATAACGTATCTGTTGTATGCGGCCGTTTCAACTCTCACACCGAGGCCACCCGGAGGATTGAAGGTGGTCAACGTCCCTGGAGAAGGCGTAAATTTTTCCGGGTCTTCGGCGTTTATCCTGCACTCGATGCTATGTCCCGTTATTTTTATCTGGTCCTGGGTAAAGGAGAGCGGCATTCCGAAGGCCACCCGGATCTGCTCTTTGACGAGGTCCAGCCCGGTCACCATCTCGGTCACCGGGTGCTCCACCTGGATTCGGGTGTTCATCTCCATAAAGTAGTACTTTTTATCCTCGTCCATCAAAAACTCGATGGTTCCCGCGTTGCGGTACTTCACGGTTTTTGCTATAGCAACAGCCATCTCGCCCATCTCTTTACGCAATCGTTCATCCACGATGACCGACGGCGCTTCTTCTATGAGTTTCTGGTGTCGGCGCTGGATCGAGCACTCCCGTTCTCCCAGATAGACGGCGTTCCCTTTTTCATCGGCCATAAGCTGAATTTCGATATGGCGGGGCTGAAGGATATATTTTTCGATGTATACATCGGCGTTGCTGAACGCAGCAAGCGCTTCGGTTTGGGCCATGACGAACGCATTGGCAAACTCCACTTCATCCATCACAACGCGCATACCCTTACCGCCCCCGCCGGCAGCTGCTTTGACGATTACCGGGAACCCAAGTTCACGGGCGATCTCGAGGGCGCTGCTCTCTTCCGTCACGATTCCATCGCTGCCGGGCAGGACGGGCACCCCGGCCTTTTTCGCCGTTTCGCGGGCCTTTGCCTTGTCCCCCATGAGCTTAATGCTCTCGGGACTCGGTCCGATGAACCGGATGCCGGTCGAGCCGCAAATTTCGGCGAAGCTGGAGTTCTCGGCAAGAAAGCCGTATCCCGGGTGGATGGCTTCGGCATCGGTTATTTCCGCCGCGCTGATGATGCTCGGCACATTCAGATAACTGTCTGCGCTTTTGGGCGGGCCGATGCATACGCTTTCGTCGGCAAAACGCACGTGGAGCGAGTCGGCATCCGCCGTCGAATGTACGGCAACGGTCTTGATGTTCATTTCCTTACATGCCCGGATGATGCGAAGTGCGATCTCGCCGCGATTGGCGATCAATATCTTTTTAAACACGCAAACACCTCGTGGACCAAAAAGTCAAATTTTGGATCTCATCTGTTCTTTACGACATCGGCTCAATCACGAAAAGCGGCTGCCCATACTCCACCGGAGAGCTGTTTTCCACTACAATCTGGACGATCTTTCCGGCTGCTTCGGACTCGATCTCATTCATAAGCTTCATCGCCTCAATGATGCACAGCACCTGTCCTTTTTTGACGACGTCCCCGACTTCGACATAGGCCGGCTTGTCCGGCGAACTCGACCGGTAAAAGGTGCCGACGATCGGCGCAGTCACTTTGATCTGGTTCGTTTTGGCAGGCTCAGCTGATTTTCCCACCTGAGGCGCCAGTGCTTCGGCGACGGCCGGTGCGACAATAGAGGCAGGGGGATACTCCATTCGCGGCATAGCCGTATGGAACGTGACGTCTCCGCCTTTCCGGATCCTCACTTTCACTCCGGAACGCTCAATTTCCAGTTCCGAAACGTCAGTGTCCTTCAACATTTCGATGAGTTCCTTCAGTTCTTTCAGGTTCATGATTACTCCTTCTCCGCAACGATGATGAAAAGAACGGAACTATTTTTTCACCCGTTCAATGAAGGTCCCCGTGCGTGTGTCGATTTTTATGACATCTCCCTCGTTCAAATAGAACGGCACTTTGATCACCGCGCCGCTCTCGACGGTCGCCGGTTTCGACCCTCCCGAAGCCGTATCACCCCGCACGCCCGGATCGGTCTTTGCAATGGCCAGCTCCACGAACATGGGGATATCGATATTGATCGGCTGTCCCTTGTGGTAGAGCACCTTGATTTCCATATTTTCCTTAAGATAATTGATGCTGTCCCCAAGCTGCTTTTCGTTCAAGGACACCTGCTCGTAGCTCGTCGTATCCATGAACACGCGGTCCTTGTCCGCAGCATAGAGATACTGCATGGTCTTCTCCTCCAGCTCCGGCACATCCACTTTTTCACCGGACCGGTACGTCCGATCGATTACATTGCCTGACTTAAGACTTTTGATCTTCGTCCGCACAAAGGCCCCGCCCTTACCGGGCTTCACATGCTGAAAATCGACGATGACATAGGGTTCCCCGTCTATTTCGATTTTTAAACCGTTTCTGAACTCCGCTGTTGATACCGGCACCTCTACTACCTCCCTTTCGTTTTCCAGGCTAATGTATGACTCTTGCATGACTCAACTCATGTATGAACTTCGGCTTTCCTCGTAACTCTTGAGACGATCCAATCCCCTCGGCAACGTCGTCAGAGTCTTTCTGCCTCGCGCCGTTACCAGCACCATATCTTCGATCCGAACGCCGCCCCATCCGGGGATGTACACTCCCGGTTCCACGGTAAATACCATATCCTGTTCGACCTGGTCATTCGAGAGAGGAGATACGGAAGGCCCTTCATGCACCATAAGGCCGATCCCGTGACCGGTTCCATGGCCGAAATGAGCACCGTGGCCGGCCGCGGCGATGATTTCCCGTGCTACGTCGTCGACGCTCTTGCAACTCATGCCGGGACGGACAGACTGCATCGCTGCTTCCTGGGCCTGCAGGACCAGACCGTGAATTTCCTTCTGCTTTGCCGTCGGCTTACCGACGCAGAGCGTCCGCGTGATATCGCAGAAATATCCATCCGCCTCGGCGCCGAAGTCAATGGTGACGAGATCGCCTTTTTTGATGCGCCGGTTCGTTGCCGCGGCATGGGGCATCGCGCCGTTCCCTGCCGAGGCGACAATCGTGTCAAAAGCAGCCTTGCGTGAGCCTTTCTCACGCATTAAAAATTCAAGCGTAAGCCCCAGCTCCCGTTCCCTGACTCCCGGCTTAATGTACCTTTGCAATTCCTTGAAGGAGCGCTCGGCCCGTCCAATGGCCTTCCGGATCGAGGCGAGTTCGCGCCGGTCTTTACGCATCCGGAGCTGCCGAAGCAGTTCCCGGGCTCCCCGGGGTTTGAGCCCGAGTTTTTGCAGCTTCTTCAGCTCCGCTACGGTAAGAGATGTCTCCTCGAACCATAACGTGTTCACGCCCAGGTTATCGGCAACCTCACGAAGGGCTGAAAAGAAATCCTTTTTCTGGATCACTACGGTAATACCAGAGGTTTCTTTCTTCGACTGGAGTTGGTACCGGAAATCCGTTACGAGGCAAGGTTGACCGGGGCCTATCAGCAGCGAACCGGCAGAGCCGGTGAAACCGCTGAGGTAGCGGACATCCTCGCGACGCGTCACCAATAACGCTTCGAGTCCGCCCGCTTTCATAAGTGCTTTGAGCCGGGAAATGCGCGCTTGTTCCGGTCGTATCATTGAACGGTTGTTCCCTTTGTCGTAACGAAGCCGACCGCGGCCCGGAGTGCAAGAAGGTAACTGTCCGGGCCGAATCCGGCTATCTGGCCGACGGCCACTCCGGAGATATAGGAATGTTTTCGGAACTCTTCCCGTTTATAGATGTTCGAGATGTGCGCTTCCACCGTCGGAATACCCGTGGAAGAAATGGCATCCCGCAAAGCGACGCTCGTGTGGGTGTACGCCCCCGGGTTGATCACAATTGCCTCATACACCCCCATTGCGTCCTGGATCTTTTGCACCAGTTCACCCTCATGGTTCGACTGGAAAAAAGCCACTTCCACGCCGAGTTCCGCAGCAAGAACCAAAATCCGCTTATTGATATCATCAAGCGTTACGGAGCCGTAGATCTCGGGTTCACGCTTCCCGAGAAGATTCAGGTTCGGTCCGTTCATAACCAGAATTTTCATGAACCCTCCCTGCAAAATAAAAAACTGCCCGAGGCAGTTTCCGGTACGGCAACATAACGAATGGAGCGACCTTTTTAGAACTCTTTCAACAACTTGGGAACGGACATCCGGAGAAGGAACCTTCCCTTTCCAAAATTCCCCTCAGGTTTGATTATCAGCACGAAAAAATATTCTTCGTTCAGCCGTCGAAGCATGATCATGGCGTTGTCGGCCATAACAGTCACTTCCTTGGTGGTCCCCATTTGCGCTGCCTGAGATCCTTTTTCAATTTCCTTGAGAAGCGATGAATATTCCACCGTCATGGACTGAATGTCCATTTCTTTACTCACGGAATACTCTTCGACCGGGATCCCGTCCAATCCGACGATGAGAGCGCCCAGCGCCCCTTCTGTTCCATTCACAACCTCTCTCAGTATGTCGGAAAAGGACATCCTTTTATTTCTCCTTCTTGATGTTGCTCAGCCAGGTTTCCAGCCGATCGATCGTCTTTTTCCGTGCAGCCGGAGTCACCTTCTGCTCCGACGCCCCGTCCCCCGTCGTTGACTGCGTTTTCGCTGCCGGAGGAATATACTCACGAGGTTCGAAATCGGCATAGCGCGGTTTTTCGTGTGCAACCTCCTGTGGAGGCATGAAAATTTCGTCTACCGCCCCGCCGTCGGCAGCAGCGCCAGGCCATTCTTCCGACTCAGGGGGTGGCGGCTGATACTCCCGGGGCTCGGCAAATATGTCCGCTTCATTCTTTTTGGCCTGTGGTTCATTTTTTTCTATAGCATCCGGCTCAAGGTACAGTTCTGCGTCAAGGGTGACTTCTTCCTCTTCGCCGTCTGGCAGGGGGGTGTATTCTTTGGCTTCCGCAAAAATATTCGGTGCTTCAATTTTTCCCGCTTCTTTTGTTTTTTCTTCCGACGCCAAAGGCGCTTGTTCCTCGAGGAGGGGGCCCGCCATTGCTTTTACCCGCACCAGTTTATCTTTCAATCCACGGCTGGTGGGATTATCGGCCAGCATTCGCTCATAAATATCAATGGCCTTTTCAAAGAACCCCTGTGCGATGTAAAGCTCGGCAAGCGTGTCCGTCGTAAAGTCGTCGGCTTCCAATTGTTCGGAAGATTTTTCAGCTGTCGTCGGTTCGGCCGCAGGCTCTTCGGTAATCAGTGCGGCCTGCCCTGCGCCGGAGGCCTGCCTTGTTTTCTCCTCCGGGAATATCAACGGTTCTTCCAGAACCGTTTCAGAGGGCATGAACGCTTTCTCGGTCTCTTCTTTTTCGATAAACCCGAGTTCCATCCCCAATTCAGGTTCAAGAAATGGAACGCTCTCGGTCCGGAAAACCTCTTCAGGACCACCATCTTCAAGAGGTTCCACCACGAGGACCTCTTCCGGCTCTTCGGTTCCCGTTTCCTCTCCCGGTCCAGGCTCCCCTGCAATCGATTCCGCCGGTTTCGCCGTCTCAGCCATCATTGACGGTGATTCCGGCAGTTGTTTGGGTTCCCGTTCACTTGCGCTGGCGGGCAAAGGTTCCGAAGTCCCCGCAGAAGCTGTTAAAGCTGCGGCAGGCATTTCCAATTCTGTCGGAGCCGGTGATTCTGCTCGTAGCGGCACTGTTCCTTTGAGAATTGTCGATTGTTGCGAAGACGGCGGGGCCGCCTGTTCGGGAGAGGTCTTCGATTTCGACTGCAGCCTTGCTCTTACATCGATACCGCCCTCGATGTCGGAGATAAGCGAAGCAACCTCCGCATCTCCCGGATTAAGGGCAAGTGCAATTTTATAATGTTTGAGCGCCTCATCCTGCCTGTTCTGAAGGATGTTGAGATCGCCCAGTTTCCGTTGAGCAAGCAAATTGTCGGGAATCGCTTTTACAACCTCTTCAAATTCGCTTTGAGAGGCCGACAGTTCCCCCTTTTCCAACAACAGCCTTCCAAGAAATGAACGCGCGGTAACGTACCCCGGGTTGTTCTTAAGACCCTCCGATAACACATGGATAGCCATCTCAATGTCCCCATTTTTTTTGTACTCTTCCGCTAGCGGCACAAAAAGTTTTGACTTGGGGTCTTTAGAAATACGCTCCGTTAACTTGGCTATTTCGGAGGTGTCTTTTCCCATGGTTTTTTCGTGTGTTATCAAATCGATGCAAAAAATTTTACCAAAAACAAGGGTTAAAAGTCAAGGTAATACTTGTCTTCGTACCAAGCAAAACTGCTTTCTTTGCACAGTGTCATTCGCGTCCTGACTCTTCGACGGAATCTATTTAGATTCCACAGCCCGAAAAAGATCTGTTCGCAGCCGAAGACGTCAAAAAAGCATATTTCGGTCATGGGATCAGGAATCCTGATGCTTCAGCAGACAACAAGATCGGAAACCCGGAAGGACTGCAAGGCGCCGGCGCTTGTACAACCGCCTCGAATGCGGGTTGGTGACAGTCTGTACCGCCCACACTAGTAGCTAGACAAGACTACATAACTGTGCCCCGCTTTTCAGAGCGTTTTCATTCAGGGGGATTAAGGAATGTCGCCGGGCGGGCAGCACCTGCTTCAGCGCGGCAAGCACGGAGTCAAGAGCGACCACTCCTGTTTTCTTCAGCAGCGCACCGAGCATCACCATATTTGCTATTCTGATGTCACCGAGGCCTTCGGCGATATCATTCGCTTTCACATCGATCCTCACAATATCCGTCCTCGACGGCAACATCTTCACGAGCGAGGTATTAAGAAACAGCTGGCCGCCCTGCCGGATCCGCGTCTCGAACTTCTTAAACGATGCTTCATTAAAGATAAGCATGGCCGAAGGGTTCTGCACCACCGGGGACCCGATTTCATCGCTCGATATGATGACGGTACAGTTTGCCGTCCCCCCGCGAATCTCCGCACCGTAGGACGGGAACCACGTGACATGCTTGCCTTCGAGCATACCGGCGTACGCCAGCAGCTTGCCGGCGACAAGGACCCCCTGCCCGCCAAAACCTGCTATCATCACATCCTGGTACATTCTTACACCTGCCCCGTGTGTTCTTGCCCCTTGGCTCTTTGCGCGGAACCAATGTCCTTATAGACGCCCAGGGGATAATATTTCATCATGCTGTTCCGTACCCACTCTATGGCTTGCTTCGGCGTCAGCCCCCAATCTGTCGGACACATTGACAGCGCTTCCACGAAAGAAAAACCCCGGCCCTCGATCTGATTTTTAAATGCTCGTTGAATGGCCTTTGTCGCATTCTGCACATTCCTGGGGCTGTCAACCGACACCCGTTCGATATAGACAGGGCCGTCCAGCGTCGCAAGCATTTCGCACATGCGAAGCGGGTTGCCGGCCAGCCGCACGTCCCTGCCTCCCGGCGTGGTCGTCGTCTTCTGGCCCGGCAGCGTGGTCGGAGCCATCTGACCGCCGGTCATGCCGTAGTTTCCGTTGTTTACAAAGATAACGGTGATGTTCTCACCGCGCGCTGCAGCGTGGACAATCTCGGCTGTCCCGATGGCAGCAAGGTCCCCGTCTCCCTGGTAGCTAAAAATGATCGCTTCCGGTCGCGATCGTTTCATCCCGGTTGCAATAGCCGGCGGCCTGCCGTGCGGCACCTCGATCATGTCGATATCGAAGTAATCATAGGCAAACACTGCACAACCCACAGGGGCAATGCCGATCGTCCGGTCGCGCACCCCGAGAAGATCGATGGTCTCGGCAACGATGCGGTGAAGAACGCCGTGGCTGCACCCGGGGCAGTAACGGAATGGTTTGTCCTTGAGAGAAGACGGCCGAGAAAAAACTTTATGCATGATGTCCCTCTGCCAAAAATTACTTGACAATTAACCCCGCAGTCTGTTATCTTATCGTCCTGTTTGAGCTTGCCGCAATATGCCGAGGTAGCTCAGTTGGTAGAGCAGAGGCCTGAAAAGCCTCGTGTCCGCAGTTCGATTCTGCGCCTCGGCACCACTTCTTACATCGCCTATCAACCACGGATATCCCGATTCACGCGGGCAAAAACTTGAATTATTAAATCCTGTTTTTTCAAATTTTATCCCCTACCCTGTGTAACACATAACGACTCTTTATCCCTTGTCAAACAATCCCAACTGCATCATCTTTTCTCCCGGGAACGGCACCGGGTACTCACCGTCAAAACAGGCCGCACAGAAGTTCATCGGGTGCGGCACCACTTTCTGGATGCCCTCCATGCTGATATACCCCAGCGTATCGGCAGTGATATATTTTCTGATTTCTTCGATGCTGTGGGATGAGGCAATAAGCTCCTGACGGGTCGGCATATCAATGCCATAGAAACAGGGATAAGAGGTAGGCGGTGAGCTGATGCGCAGATGGACCTCCGCCGCCCCGGCGTTCCTGATCATCTTGATGATCTTCTTGCTCGTCGTGCCGCGCACGATTGAATCGTCAACGACGACGACGCGCTTTCCACGCAAAGCGTCCCTGACCGGATTCAGCTTGATCTTGACGCCGAAATGCCTGATGCTCTGCTGCGGTTCTATAAAGGTGCGGCCCACGTAGTGGTTCCTGATGAGGCCCGTATCAAAAGGGATACCGGCCTCTTCTGCGTATCCCAGGGCGGCAGGAACGCCCGAGTCCGGCACGGGAATGACCACATCAGCCTGGACGCCGGTCTCGCGCGCAAGTTGTCTTCCGAATTCCTTCCTGATCGTATACACGTTCTGGCCGAAAACCATGCTGTCGGGCCGGGCAAAATAAATAAATTCAAAAATGCAGTGGGACGGATTGGCGGGTTTAAACGGGAATGAGGACTGGATTCCTTTGCTGTTGATCACGAGCATTTCGCCGGGGGCGATGTCGCGAATGTACGTGGCCTCGATAAGATCGAAGGCGCAGGTCTCGGATGCAACCACATAGGCCCCGTCCAACTCTGCAAGCGAGAACGGGCGAAACCCGTTCGGGTCGCGGACCGCGATGAGCTCGTCTTCAGTGATGATCAAAAGGCTATAGGAACCCTGTACATGACTGAGAGCATCCACGATCCGCTCATGCAGGGTTGCCGCCCGGGACTGGGCGATCAGGTGCACGATGACTTCCGTATCCGTGGTCGTAACAAAGATCGATCCGTAGGCTTCCAGCTCGTCCTTCAGAATCCCCGCATTCACCAGGTTGCCGTTATGGGCAACGGCGAGACCGCCGAGCGCGAAATTGACCAGAATCGGCTGAATATTGATTGCGAAGCTGCCGCCGGCGGTAGAATAGCGATTGTGGCCGATGGCCATGTGGCCGGGAAGCTTCTTGATGCGATCTTCATTGAAGATGTCGGCCACGAGCCCCATGGCCTTTTCTCCGTAAAGTCGTTTCCCGTCGGACGACACGATGCCGGCGGATTCCTGTCCGCGGTGCTGCAGAGCATAGAGCCCCAGGTAGGTAAGGTTCGCCGCATCAGGATGGCCGAAGATCCCGAACACCCCGCATTCTTCGTGAAGTTTATCGAACATAATCTAACCGATTCCTTTTCACCGCTCAGCTTATAAGGCGCCGAGATAGTGGCTATTTCTTCTTTTGAAAAACCCGCTTGAATATATAATCAATCTTTTTGAGCGTGTGCGAAATATCGAAGCAGGCATCGATCTCGCGGTTGCTCAGATATTTACGAATGTCCTTGTCGTCCTGCAAACGCTGTTTGAAGTCGCCGCCCATTTTCCAAACGTCCATGGCGTTCCTTTGCACGAACGAATAGGCGGTTTCGCGGGAGATCCCCTTCCCCACCAGCGCAAGCATCACAGTCTCCGAGTGAAACAACCCCTTCGAAAGCTCCATGTTCCGTTTCATGTTCTCAGGATAGACGAACAGTTTGTCGATGAGGTTGTTGAACCGCGCCAGCATGTAGTCCATGAGAATTGTGCTGTCGGGAATGATGATGCGCTCGACAGATGAATGGCTGATGTCCCGCTCATGCCACAGTGCGACGTTCTCCATAGCCGCTACGGCATTGGCACGGACCACGCGGGCAAGCCCCGAAAGGTTCTCGGCCGATATGGGGTTCCGTTTATGCGGCATGGCGGATGAACCCTTCTGGCCTTCGGAAAAGTATTCTTCCGCCTCAAGCACTTCGGTGCGCTGAAGATGGCGAAGTTCGACGGTGAACTTATCGATCGATGACGCTATCAGAGCAAGCGTCGCAAGGAATTCCGCGTGACGGTCGCGCTGTACGACTTGCGTCGCAACGGGTTCCGGCTTGAGCCCCAGTTTACGGCATACATAGGTTTCGACAAAAGGGTCGATGTTGGCGAAGGTACCGACAGCTCCGGAGACCTTGCCCACACTGATCACGTCGCGGGCGCGGATCATGCGGTCGAGTGCCCGGCCCATTTCCTCATACCAGAGCGCCATTTTTAGGCCGAAGGTGACCGGCTCGGCATGCACGCCATGGGAGCGGCCGATCATAACGGTGTTCTTATGCCGCATCGCTTTCTTTTTGAGAGTGGCGAGAACGATGCGAATGTCATTGATGATGATGTCTGATGCCTGGCGCATGAGCAAGGCAAGCGAGGTGTCGAGCACGTCCGATGAGGTGAGCCCCAGGTGGATAAAGCGGGAATCGGGTCCGACCTTCTCTCCAACAGCAGTAAGGAAGGCGATGACGTCGTGTTTCACTATCTTTTCAAGGGCATCGATCCGCTCCACTTTGAAGTCGGCCTTTTTTTTGATATTTGCCAGCGACTTTGCCGGGATTAACCCCAGCTTTGCATTCGCCTCGCAGGCGCGCAGTTCCACCTCGAGCCATGCGCGGTATCTGTTCTCCGGTTCCCAGAGACCGGCCATTTCCGGCCTGCTGTAACGAGGAATCATCAATATCTCCTTCAAAAAAATAGGTCAAGGCGACTTTTCGGGACATCAGCGAAGGTCGCAATGCTTTGCAGTGCAGCAACGGGCTTCAGCCCGCGTCCTTTACAAACCGGGAAAGCTGCTCATAGGATTCCCGGTCCGGCGCAAGCATCGATACGGCAAGAGTCCGTCCTCCAGCGCCTTCAATAAGCCCTTCACGGAATGCCGGCAGACTTTTCTCAAACGAATCACCCGCTGTCTGAAAGTACTCAATGGCCGCGTTCGTAACACCCGCCCCCAACACGCTGGACGTAGCCGTCTTGACTGCTGTGCGGAGCGACGATGCGGAAAAGTCCGTTTTCGGCCCCAAACCGACCAAGAATATCTTTTGCGCCGGGACCTTTCCCCGTGACGTGAGCAAGGCCACGTCGCCGAGCGAACCGTGCAGCTTGTTCTTCAGCAAAAGACCGGACAAGGCGCCGCACAGGAGCCA
>JAJXTW010000023.1 GCA_021783455.1 Nitrospirota bacterium
GCGTACAATTGCATATAGCACCTCCAAGGTTGGAATGGGACTTCTTTCCTTGAAAGCATACCAGAGTGTCAATGCACTCTGGTATGCTGAGGTGCCTTCATATGATTATCAAATGCCGTTTTTAGGTTAAAGCGAGGTAATACCTTCCCGTATGGCATACTTGGTAAGTTCCGCAATACTATGGATGTTGAGCTTTTCCATAATGTGCTGGCGGTAAGATTCAGCCGTTTTTACACTGACTCGAAGCATATCGGCAATTTCTTTCGTTTTCTTTCCCTCTGATAAGAGTTGCAGGACTTCGCGTTCCCGGGTTGTTAAACTGGAGAGCGAGGACAATTCATCTTTCGGGATTCGGTGAACGTAGTCTTTGATGACAATTTCTGCTATTTTCGGGCTGAGATAGGTGCTGTTCGAGGCTACGGTGCGTACGGCCTGGACCACTTCCTCGAAGGCGCAGTCTTTCAAAAGATATCCTGTTGCGCCGGCATTGATCATCTCAAGCACCGTTCGCCTCTCGGTATGCATAGACAGCGCTATGATCTTTGATTTAGCGCAGATTGATAGGATTTGTTGTGTTGCATCGATGCCGTTCAGGCCGGGCATGGAAATATCCATGATAATGATATCGGGCTTCAGGTCGGCCGCCAGCTGAACGGCAGTTTTGCCGTTATCCGCTTCTCCAACAACAGTAAAGTCCGGCTGTTCCTCAAGTAATGACCGGAGGCCTTCACGCATCAATCGGTGATCGTCCGCAAGTAGAATCTTTATTCCCATGATTTGCTCCCTCCTGATTTCTCGTTCGGTAATTTTATTGGACCGGCATGGCCAGGATTACTGTAGTTCCGGAACCGGGCTTTGACTCGATCTCACAATACCCGCCCAGCCGCTTCATCCTCTCGCGAATCGTAAACAGGCCGAACCCCGATTTTTTTCTGTCCACCGTCGACTGATCAAAACCCGCGCCGTTGTCTGCGACGGTGACATAGATCCTGTCAGATGATCTCGACATGGCAATTTCGACGTTCTTGGCTTGCGAGTGTTTGACGATATTCATGAGAATTTCTCGTACACACCTGAAGAGAAGATAGCGGTTTTCATTGCCGATCTGCATCGGCCGGCCATCGTCCCTTACTTTGATTGACAGCCCATGTGTTGTTTCGAACGCCTCTGCAAGCGATTCAACAGCCGGCTTGAATCCGATTTCCACCAGAATAGGCGGATTGAGTTCTACCGTTAAGGACCGCGTATACTGTATTGTCTTCCCGATTATCTCCCGAATTTCCTCAACCTGCCTAACCATGTTCGAATCCGAGAGATTTCTCTGGAGCAACCCCAGCTTGAGCTGTAAAACCACAAGATTCTGCCCTACATAATCGTGCAGATCAGCGGCTATCAGGTATCTTTCCCGCTCTTCGACCCGCGATTCGAGCGTTGACATCTCAGTCGCCGCGGCATAGAGTTCCTTTTGATAGTTCCTGATCTTGTCTTCCATGCCTTTTCGCTCGGTAACGTCGCGTGTGACGATTAACACGGCTGACTGGCCGCGGAATACAAACGGGGCAGCCGCTACTTCGGCGTCCGCCAGTGCGCCGTTCGGTCTTCGATACCTGACCTGGATGTAAGGAACGTTGATCCTCTTCTCTTCGACCTGGAAGCACATCCGCTCAATAACACCTCGATCGTCCCGATAGACGAAATCATTCATGAGCCTCCCCAGGACCAGCGCGGAGTGCGCGGCGCCCAACAGGACCGCTCCTGCTGCGTTCGTAAAGACGATTTCCCCGTCCTGCAGGACATAGATCCCATCGGGAGAAATTTCGACAAGCTTGCGGTAGCGTTCTTCGCTCTCACGAAGCGATTTTTCGGCCTGTTCGCGCACCCTGACCATGGTATTGAATGCCGATGCCAGGTTGCCGATCTCATCCCTGCTGTCCACCTGGACAGGTTCGACGTGAAGACCCTTTCCCAGTGCTTTGACATTGTCGGTCAGCTTTACCAACGGATTCGTAAGTTTTCTTACTGAAAAAAAAACGATAACCGAACTCGAAACGATAAAGATCAGCATGATAACCATATTTTCGCGCATTATGGTTACGATCCGCTGCCGGTATGCGTCCTTGCTCAATACAATTCGAACATATCCGATAACCTTACCTGCGGTGTCCGGCATCGGTCCTTCGAAGTAAAGAGTTTCGTCTTTTTTCGCCACGGATTGCAGCATGACCGGCTTGATAAATGCGAAGTATTTTTTAGACTCGCTGATGCTGAGAGACTCCTCTGTCCGCAGGTCGGCGACTGCATTGACGGGAATCGCATCTTTTTCAGCGCCGGACGAATCGTTTCCCTTTGCATAGAGAATTTTAAAATCCGCGTTGTAGATTGATATCGCGACTACATTCTTCAGATTTAATATGCTTTCCGTTGAATCCTTCAGCATCTTCCTGTTTTCCGAGTAAACTCCTACCATTGCATTTCTGCCGAGAATCCCCGCAAGCATTTCCCCCTGCTCCGCCAGACTTCTTTTTTCTTTCTGTCCTTCACGGATTACCCCGAACAAGGTAAATACGGACAACACGAGAATAATGGCGGCGATGAAGGAAATAAGCATCTTGGAGGCGAAGCTGTGCCCCAAAGTATGTAGGAAGTTTTTAATCAACGTTATCCACGTCTGCCGGGAACCCTTCTTTAATTGTAAGTCCCAGCTTTTTTGCTATTTTTTTATTGATTGCCAGGTGCGATTTGCGGGCGTAGACGCTGGATCCGGCTGTTTGTCCGGCTGATATTCTGTTGACGATTGAGGCGACTTGCGCCCCCATGTCGTAGGGATCTATATCCAGTGAAGCAACAGCCCCCATCTCTACGTATTTCCTGGAAAAAGTAAAAATCGGCACGTTATTCTGAAATGAAAACCTCAGCATGTAGTCGACGATCTGCGCGGCAACAACCGTCGGATCGGGAAGCATCCACAAAACATCGATCTTTGACCGCATCTCGCTTAACGCGCCCAGAACCTGCGAGGGATCGCGCAGCTGTTTCGTCACGAGTTCCACTCCTAACGCGTGTGCGGCCTTAGCCGCGTCTGCTACGAACGGCGCTGTGTTCCGGGGGTCGTAGATAAGGCCGATTCTCTTCGCTTTCGGGAAGAGGGCCTTCATCGTGGATAAATAGGTCTCTGGTGAGATGTCTATGCTTACACCGGAAATGTTCGGATCTAAGGGAGATGAGACCTCGGAGGGCATTACCATCGCGTATATTACCGGAAGGCCGGGAATCGTTCTCACCCTCTTGAAGGCCGCGGTCCCGATGGCGACGACAGCGATGGGGTGGCTGTCAAGGATGTTATCGCGGTCTTCTTCATCCCTGAATTTCACTTCCTGTACGTCGCAGCCGCAGTCATCCCGCAAGCCTCTGAGAAAGTCCTGATAGGGTTTCAAATCAGCGCTTTTGACAACGATAATTTTTTGGCTGCCTGCGTGGACGGGAGAAACCGGGAGAATAGTCGCAAGCACTGCTGCTGCAAGGAAAATAATCGTCAGGCGTGACCGAATGTATTGCAGAGTAGTGGCCACGGCAGTCATTGATAAGGGCTTACAGATCATAGCGGATATCCTGGGAGACGAGCGCGCCAAGAGTCCGGTCGAAGTATTCTTTTTGACAATGTATGCCCTGCATGTTCCCGTCGCGCATGGCCTTTATATATTTGCATCCGCCGAAACAGAGGGGCAGGTACGCGCATTCAAGACACTTATCGTTTTTCCAGACGTCGAGTCCGTGGGATTCTCGGTAGTCGATCAAGCCTCGTTCAAGGTCCCCCACGCAGAATTGTTCCCGGCCGATGAGCCCCGGACATTTGTAGAGCGCTCCGTCGTAGTTTACCACGAGGTTGTCTTTAAACTCTACAAAGCACATGGACGGCATGATCTTCGGGGTTCGATAACCTCTCCGCAGGATCTCTTCGCGTAAGAAGAGGCTTGCGTCACTGATCCAGGGTTCGTTGTTCGACTCGCATCCATCATGAAAATCGGCGGGAGCGAATTCACTGCTTTCATTCATGACGGGATCGAATTTTATGAAGGGGATCTTACCGGGAGTGAGCCCGGCGGCGGCAAGATCGTCAAGAAGTCGCGGAAACTCCCGGAAATGCTCCTGTGTATAATTGCCGCCGATTTGAACAAAGGTCATGCCGCACACTTCTTTGATGTTCCGAAGGATTGTCGCAAATGAAGCCGTGCCGGACTTGAAGGGGCGGTACCTGTTGTGGATATCTTCCGGCCCGTCAAGGGTGACTTTCACCCCCTGGAGGCCGAGGGGTTTTAATCGCTTCACAACAGCAGGCGTGAGCAACGTGCCGTTGGTCACCAGCGTAAAGCTGTATTTCAATCCCCGCTCTTGCGTGAATGCGCGTATACGGTCGGATATCGAGACAATCCGTTCCAAACTTAGCAGAGGTTCGCCACCATAGAAGACGATCTTGATGGCCTCTTTGCCAGTTAAATCGCTCCTTTTTATGAAATCAACAAACCTGTCCGCAGTTTCTTCGGACAGAAAGAATTTACCTTTTCGTTTGCCTTCGAAACAGTATTTACAGGCGAGGTTGCAGTCCAGGTTCATGACAACGATGTACTTGAAGGCCTTATCGATGTCATCCAACTCCCGAATAAATCCCTGCATCCTGAGCTTTTCGTCGTCTCTGCTCTGAACAGCGATCCCGAGGTCAACAAGCATTCCTGCTTCCTCTCGGGAAAGGTTGCCTTTCTCAATATCATCGATTAATCCGGAAGGTACAAGGGCCGCAGCAGCATTCTGCGTGGAGTAGGCAATCACGGAATCAGGAGAATCCGGGCATGGGTATAATTTTAAAAACTTCGATAAATGCATGGTAATATCCAAAAGATACGATCTTTTCTTACTCTTGCTTTTTACTCAAAATAAATCCTGAGGGAGAGCGGCGCTCTCTCTCCCTCAGTTATACGCCAACCTTCTATATCATGAGAGGAATAAAAGCACCGGCGCAACAAAAACCCTGCAACAGCTCCTTTTTTTCCATACCCTTCTTTAAAATGACTATGCGCTTTTCCATTGTATCTCACCTCCTTTCAATGTGTTAAAGGTTATACGCTAAAACATATATCGCACCCCTGCTTCCACCCATCGGCGAACCGGAGTTTTATATACGTCGGTGAAATACTGGGAGTTGTCAAAGATGTTGTGAATGTCCGCAAAAGCCTCTACCGCCAGCCCACGGACGTGAAGGTCTTGTGTGATATGAAGATCGAAAACCATTGAATTATATTTCCCATTAAGCGCAGGATTTACATTCCAGTAAATATAGTGCCCATTGAGTAAAGCTTTAAAAGAATTATCATCATAGCGGAGACCGACATCGTAAGTCCTTTGTGGGACATTCTGTATCGTCTGGCCAGTATCAGGATCTTTTGCACTCATAAACGTTGCTCCAGCGGAAAGCGATGTATTAAAAACGGGTTCGGTTTTCAGTTCTGCCTCTAAGCCTTGTCTTCGTTCTTTCCCTTCATTTATTGATGTAAATGTATTACCGGTGACTGTTACTGTCGTGATCACATCCTTCATGTCATGCCTAAAGAAGGACATCTTTAGCCAAAGATGATCCACGGCTGTAGTTTCTAATCCTGCTTCATAAGACAAGACTTCTTCCATTTTAAGATTTGGATTAGACACATGGAAAACATTATCCCCATAGGTTTCCGCAAGCGGTGGTACATTGAACGCTTTCGCTGTGTAGGCCCTGAGGAGTGTGGTATTTGTCAGTTTGTAGGTCACGCCGAAACTCGGGCTCGCAAAATCTCCATTCGTGTTAGATCTGTCATAACGGACTCCCGGCGTCATTGAAAGATGCCCGATCGATACCGTGTCGTTGATAAAAAACGCGGTTTCTTCTCGTCCCTTTTTACCATCTGCGATTTTATTTGACGTAAGTGTTTTTGAGTTATAATCCGCACCGAGCACAACATTCTGTTGCTGGTGCTTCCAGGTGAGCGTTGCGCTTGTGCCATATCCATCGTCTATGTACCGATCATTTTCAAGCTCTGCACCTGAGAGCAATTGGTAGTCATAATTTTCAAAATCCTGGCGTAAATGCCAGAAGGACAGGGCAAGCACTGTTTCTTCATTAAGTTTAGAATTTAGCGAAAGAGACGACGACCATGTTTCTAAAGTATTGTCAATAAACAAACCGTCGGGGAGGTATACGCTGGCGGGGTATTCGGAATCTCCTCGTTTGGCCTTATTGAACCCCATCGTGATCATCGCGCTCGTGTCCTTCGTGAGATCATAGGTTAGTTTTGTATACGCATTGTTCCCTGAAACACCATTGTGAGATCTGAAACCATCCATCTGCAGCTCTCCAGCCGTTATATAGTATCCCAGACGATCCTGTTTGCCGGAGGTTTCAAGTCGCAGGTCGCTTGTACTCCTTTCGCCATAGGATGCTGATACCATACCGGGAGATGAATTCTCGCTCCCGGACTTCGTAATAATATTTACGACCCCGCCGAGAGCCGATCCCCAGGCCGATGAAGCAGGGCCTTTGATGATTTCGATCTTTTCAATATTTTGCACCGGTATAGCTCCTATTTCGGTCAAATTATCACTAAGATTATTCAAGGGGATTCCATCCATGAACACGGCAACGTGCCTTTTATCAGAGCCCTGTATATAGGCGACAGCGCTGCTGCCGGGACCACCGGTTAATAATACCTGGACGCCAGTAACTGTGTTCAACACATCGGCAAGCGTATGCGCATTCATAAGCTTGATATCATCGGCCGTCACAACCGTTACATTCTCCGCAACCTGCGTTGTAGACTTCGGCGCTCTCGTCGGCGACTCCACAACGAGTTCCTCTTCTTTGAAATACATGAGAAGGAAATCTTTATCTTCGTTGTTTTGCGCATGGGATATGGAAGAAAAGGCGAGAAGAATACCGACAATCGACAGGACGCTGCGTAATGATTCGGCGAGCGCAATCAATGGATTTTTCTTCTGCATGGTAAACGTGAGTATATTAAGCGATATATCCATTGTCATGTGATTTTACCGCAGACTTATTATAATAGTAATAGTTTCATACAGTATTGGCAACGGTTTTTTATGCTCTCTGACAATCGAATATCCAGGTCATCATGACTTTCAAGATCATACGTTCAATCATGGCCTGATTACCAACGGCTTAACATACCATGTCGCAAGTAACTTTCAAAGCAAATTTTGCGCAATCCGGAACTTTAATCTCAGGAAAATCGAAGCAAAATATAGGGAATCCCCGATTGTTTTCAAAAGGCCGCAATGTTATCTTTAAATCTTTCCCGGAACTCGCGGGCAGCAGTGTATTGAAGCCTGGAAAACGATGGAAAACCAACCACGATTGACGCCGTTTCCATGCCAACTGGTGCTGTCAAAGGGCGTTTACCGTTTGTTTCAACCTCCATCAGGCGGTTATACCGCCTCAAGCGGCCGGATATGTTGCTTGTGTCTCCTTGCGCCGTATACTTTGTTACAAGATCAGCTTTAAGGATGAGGACAGAACAATGAATGTAACTATCTGTGAGGCGATTAAGAAAAGAATGGTCATCAGGTTTTATTATGACGGCGGCATTCGGATTGTCGAACCGCACTGTCATGGCATTAGTGTTGATGGGACTGAAGTACTGCGTGCGTACCAGATAGGCGGACACAGCAAATCAGGGCATCCCGTCGGCTGGAAGCTGATCGAGCTCAGCAGGATTTCCGGTTTACAGCATGAGGATACGACGTTCACAAATAATCGTCCGGGCTACAATCCCGGCGATCAATCAATGAGCTCAATTCATTGCGCCCTCTAGTCGTTCAAAAAAGGACGATCCTATGAACTGGTTGTTGCCGGCAACAATTGCCTCCATGACAGGAACGTTTCTGCTGTCCCTGGTTTACCTCTACTTGTACGTACAGGACCGCCATCGCTATCTTGCTGTTTGGTGCATAGGCTGGTCCCTGTACTTCTTCAGGTTCTGCTTTCTTATCCTGGCGTTTCTTTTCGGCAAAAACAAGGCGTTTGACATCGGGTATCACGAATTCGTCCTTGTCAGCGGGCTGCTTCTCGTTTGGGGCGTTTCCCTGTTCCTCGAACGCGGCATGTCGAAGGTTTGGCTTTTGTGCACAATCCTGCTTGCCTTGTGGATCCCCATGGCAATCGGGGAAGATTTCAGCTTTTTTTCACTGACCTTTCCAACCTTTACCTTTTTGGCAATCATCTATATATGGGCCGGCATTGCCTTTCTTCGCTCTCAAAGCCTTCAGGGCTTCGGACGGCGCCTTATCGGCTGGACCTTTATTGTGTGGGGCCTACATAAGGGAGACTATCCCTTTTTCAGGGAAGTTGCGTGGTTTGCGCCTTGGGGGTATTCGCTCGGAGAGTCACTCGGGCTCACGGCGGCAATCGGCATGCTGCTGATCTACTTCGAAAAAGTAAAAGCTGAACTTCTGAAAAATCAAGACAAGTTGAAGGAGAGCGAGAGATTTATTCACAATATCCTTGAAACCGTCGACGAAGGTTTTATTGTCATCGACCGGGATATGAAGATTCTTTCCGCAAACCGGGCATACTTAAACACGGTGGGGATGACACTTGAAAACGTCGTCAACAAGCATTGCTACGAGCTGGCCCATGCCTCCGGCAATCCCTGTTATAGGGTCGGAGAGGACTGCTCAGTCAGACACGCGTTTGAAACCGGAAAACCTTATTCAGTCCGTCACACCCACCATGATGCTGTTCGCGGACATGTCTATGTAGAAACCAAGGCCTATCCTCTTTACGACGGGGAAGGGAACATCGTATCGGCCATCGAGACCATCAGCGATATAACGGAAAAAAAGGCGCTCGAGGCGCAGCTCCTTCACGCGCAAAAGATGGAGGCCGTCGGCACACTTGCAAGCGGTATTGCCCACGACTTCAACAACATCCTTTCGGCGATCATGGGATACGGCAGCCTGCTCCAGATGAAAATGAAGAGTGATGACCCGCTCCGGGTGCATGCTGACCACATCCTCGAGTCGTCAAACAGGGCCGCCCAATTGACGAAGGGTCTCCTTGCATTCAGCAGAAAGCAGGTCATAAGGATGACGCCCGTCAAACTTCACGAAATCGTGCAGGGGGTGCAGAAGCTGCTGGTGAGAATTATCGGGGAAGACATCCGTCTTGAGGTCAGGCTTTACGAGAAGGAACTGGAGATTTCTGCCGATAGCGGACAGATCGAGCAGGTCCTCATGAACCTGGCGACGAATGCCCGGGATGCTATGCCCTCCGGGGGCTCCCTGCACATCTCAACAACGATGATCGAACTCGACGAAGATTTTATTGTGGTTCATGGATACGGCAAACGGGGAGCTTATGCACTGATCTCTGTTACGGACAACGGCGACGGCATTGATGCAGGGACCTTAAAGAAGATTTTTGAACCCTTCTATACTACAAAGGATGTCGGCAAGGGTACGGGGCTGGGTCTCGCCATTGTCTATGGAATCGTCAAACAGCACGAGGGATATATCAATGTCTACAGCGAACCCGGCAAAGGCACGACGTTCAAGATCTATCTGCCGTTGATTAAAAAGTCGGACGTGGAAGCAACGGCGCCGGTAAAATCCAAAAGTATAAAAGGCGGTTCAGAAACAATCCTCGTAGCTGAAGATGACAACCCCCTTCGGGATATTCTCTCGTCCGTTTTGAAAGAGTTTGGGTACCGGGTCATAGAAGCGAAAGACGGCGAAGAAGCTTTGCGCAAGTTTCAGGAAAACCAGGATGCCATTCACCTGGTGGTCCTTGATGTTGTCATGCCCGGGATGAACGGCAAAGAGGTTGGGGATGCAATCATAAAAATACGCCCCCACACAAAGATTCTTTTCCAGAGCGGATATCCCGTGGACAGCATACAGCAGAAGAGGCTGCTCAACGGGGCAGAGCACTATTTGTACAAACCAATTTCCCCGCAGGTATTTCTCAACAAAGTGCGCAAAATACTTGATGCATGATGCCATACTGATTTATCCGCTTTCACCATGTGTTCATCCGCTTCTTCCGTGTCTCAGTGCTTTTTCTCTGTTCACTATTTTCTGCGTGCCGCAGTATTTCGATTTGATATCGGGTCATTGCTATGGTTATCGGGCCTCGCACGCGGTATGCCGAATGACCTTTCCTTTGACCATGTAGACGACCATTTCCGCGATGTTGGTGGCATGGTCCGCTATACGCTCCAGGTATTTCGTGATGTAGGTAAGGCGCACAGCACGCGATATGTTCTTGGGGTCCTTGAGCATAAAAAGCAGCAGCTCGTTGAAGATCTGACGGTTCAGGTTGTCGACGTAGTCGTCGGCTGCGCACACTTTCAAGGCAAGATCGGCGTCCTTGGCCACAAAGGCGTCCAGGCTGTCCTTCAGCATTTTCTGGGCCGCCTCTGCCATGCGCGGGATATCGATATAGGGCTTCAGCGGCGGCTCGTCGTTCAGCTCGATCGCGCGCTCGCAAATATCGACAGCCAGGTCGCCCATGCGTTCGAGGTCGGTGATGATCTTGATGGCCGTGGTAATGAAGCGAAGATTGCTTCCCGAGGGCTGCCAGATGGCCAGGAAACGGATGAATTACTCCTCGATCTCCACGTCGAAATTATTGATAATGGCATCGCCGTCAATGACCTCAATTGCCAGCCTTTGGTCGCGCTCAACCAGGGCCACAATGGATTTCCGGATGGACTCCTCGACAGCCCCCCCCATTTTGAGCAACCGCTCCTTGAGCGCCTCGATATCCTGTTCTTTCTGTCTGGCCATGTGTACTCCTTTTTGGCATGGGGCAGAGCGCATGGAGCAGGGTAATCCTTCGCGCTTTGCTCTCTGCGAATTTATCCGAACCTTCCGGTTATATAATCATCGGTCTGTTTATTATCCGGATTCGTGAATATTTTCTCGGTTGTTCCGTATTCAATAAGCTCGCCCATATAGAGGAAACCCGTCATATCCGACACGCGGGCAGCCTGTTGCATATTGTGAGTAACGATAATGATCGTAACGTCTTTTTTTAAGGATGCGACCAGCTCCTCGATCTTGGACGTTGAAATGGGGTCCAGGGCCGAAGTCGGCTCGTCAAAGAGCAGCACCTCCGGTTCAACGGCCAAGGCCCGCGCAATGACGAGCCGCTGCTGCTGTCCTCCGGACAACTCATAGGCGCTCTCGTTCAACTTGTCCCTGACTTCAGTCCAGAGGGCCGCGTGTTTGAGCGCCTCTTCGATCCGCCCCACAAGCTCCGACTTGCTCCTGATGCCTTTTAACCTGAGTCCGTAGGCGATGTTTTCGGCGATGCTCATGGGGAAGGGCGTGGGTTTCTGGAATACCATGCCGATACGACTGCGAAGATTAATGAGATCGATGTTGTTCGAGAGAATGTTCCGGTCCTGGAAAAGGATCTCCCCTTCATACCGGTGTTTCGGATATAAATCGTGCATCCGGTTAAAACATCTGAGGAGCGTCGTCTTGCCGCAGCCCGACGGTCCGATCAGCGCCGTGACCTTGTTTTTAAAGATCGGGAACGATATGTTTTGGAGCGCATGGATGTCCCCGCTATAGTAAAAATTCAGGTCTTTGACCTCGATCTCGATCGTTCCCTTCAACGCTTATACCTCCACCAGATGATCACTCTGCCCACTATCGTGAGCGTGAGGATGAACAGGGTAATGACGAACGCCGCGCCCCATGCCTGCTCATGCCAGCTCTTGTACGGCCCCATGGCGTATTGGAAGATCGTTACCGTGAGCGACGCGATAGGGCCGTTCATGTTCCCCGAAAAAAAGTTGTTGTTGAACGACGTAAAGAGAAGCGGCGCGGCTTCTCCAGCGACGCGTGCCATCGACAAAAGTATGCCGGTCAGAATGCCCGTGGCCGCCCCGCGGTAAACGATCTGGATGATCACTTTATAGTAAGGAGCGCCGAGCGCAAAGGCCGCCTCGCGAAGCGTCCAGGGAACGAGGGACAGCATGTCCTCCGTCGTCCGGAGCACTATGGGGATCATGATGATCGAGAGCGCCAGCGCGCCCGCCCATCCGCTGAAATGATGGAGCGGCCGTACAACTATCGCCCAGACAAAGGCCCCGACGACGAGGGCCGGAACACTGACCGTGATGTCCGAAAGAACGCTGATCGCTCGCGCGGTCCTCGACCCGCGGCCGTACTCGGCGAGGAAGGTGCCCCCGAGGACGCCTATCGGCACGCCGATCAGGGTCGCGGCGCCGGTGATCATCAACTGGCCGATGAACGCGTTCCGAAGCCCTCCGCCCTCGACGCCGGCGGGTACGGGATCGTTCAGGAAGAGACTGGGTTTCAAAGCGCCGATGCCGTTGATAAGCACGTCTCCCAGGATGTAAACGAGCCAGAAAAGACCGACGGCGGCGGCAAGGCCGCTCAGGGTAAGGGCGATGAAGCTTTCGGCTTTTCTTTTTGTTTCGAGGTTCATCGCGAGTATTTCCTCTCGGCCTTGAGGAGGAAGTATTTGGATACCGCCAGGATGACGAAACTCATTACAAAGAGAATAAGAGCAAGGTAATAAAGAGAGGACAGATAGAGATCGGTGTCCGCCTCTGTAAATTCATTCGCGAGGCTCACGGTGATGGTGGAAGCCGCGTCAAGGAGCGACGTTGCAATCCGGTGATTATTGCCGAGCACGAAGGCCACGGCCATGGTCTCCCCGAGCGCCCGGCCGAGCGACAAAGCGGCGCCCCCGAAAATCCCGAGTTTCGAGTACGGAAGCACGACATTTTTTACGACTTCCCATCGGGTGGCGCCGATGGCGTACGCGGATTCCTTCACGACGGAGGGAGTGAGATTGAAAGAGTCCCGGGCGATGCTGGCCGTAAAGGGAATGATCATAATGGCAAGGATCGAGCTCGCGGTCAGAAGGTCGATGCCCATCGGGTTGCCCTGGAAAAGAAATCCCAGGTAGGGCAGCTTCCCGATGCTCGCCTTGAGCGCGGGTTCGACATATCGCGACATGATCGGCGCAAGCGTGAACAAACCCCACATGCCGTAGATGATGCTCGGGATGGCGGCCAGAAGCTCTATCGCCACCCCGATCGGGGTTTTGAGGAAATTCGGGGCGATTTCCGTAACGAATATCGCAATGCCGATCGCGGTCGGAATTGAGAAAAGCAGTGCGAACACGGTAGTCACAACGGTGCCGTAAATGGTCGTTGCCGCTCCGAAGATGCCTTTTACGGGGTCCCAGACAGTCGAGGTGAGAAAATTCACGACGCCGAATCTCCCGATTGCAAGCGAAGATTCGTTGAAGAGCACCGCCACGATCCCGATAATAAAAATGATGACGGTAAAAGAGGCTACGGCGGTAACAGAAGCGAATAGCAGATCAAAATAATTGTGCTTACGAGAATTGTCCAATGAAAGACCTTTCCGGCATTCGAAATAGCATTCGGCAAAATTAAAAACGGGTCAGGTATTAAGTAGTATAAATACCTGACCCGTCGATTGCAACTTAATTTTTTTGCAGTTTTAGTTTAGTAATGAATCCCGTTCGCCTTCCAGTACGCACGGATCTTGTCTTTCAGCGACTTCGGGAGCGGAATGTAGATTAGTTCCTTTGCCTTGGCATCGCCGTGAGTAAACGACCAATTGAAGAACTTGGCGGTCTTTATGTTGGCGGCCTTCTTGTCCTTGGCGAGAAGTACGAACGTTCCGCCGGCAATGGGCCATGCATCTTTGCCCTTGGCGTTGGTCATCATCAGATTAAAGTCGTCCTTAGGATCGAAATTTGCCGTCTTTGCGGCGGCTTCAAAGGTCTCCGACTTGGCCGACACAAACTTGCCGGCAGGGTTCTTCAACTGCGTGTAGGTCAAGTTGTTCTGCTGGGCATAGGCGAACTCGTCGTAGCCGATGGAATAACCGGTGCTCTGAACGTAATTGGCCACGCCTTCGCTGCCTTTGCCGCCGATGCCCACAGGCCAGTTCACGGACGTGCCGGTGCCGACTTTATCCTTCCACGCGGGGCAGGTTTGGACAAGGTAATTCGTGAAGATCGCGGTCGTTCCCGAACCGTCGGACCGATGGACGACCGTGATTTCGTTGTGGGGCAGGTCCATCGTGGGATTCAGCGCCTTGATCTGCGCGTCGTCCCAGAATTTGATGTCTCCGAGATAGATGCCGCACATCGTCTGGGAATCGAGCCGCATCTGGTCGGGCTTTACTCCAGGAATGTTCACAATGGGCACGACGCCCCCGATGACCGCGGGAAACTGGATAAGGTTGGACTTTTTCAGATCTGCGGGGCTCAGAGGCAGGTCGGAGGCGCCGAAGTCGACGGTCCTCTCGGTGATCTGCTTGATGCCGCCGCCCGAGCCTATTGACTGATAATTGAGCTGGGTGCCGGCGACCTTCTGGTACGCATAAGCCCATGCCGAGTATATCGGATAGGCAAAAGAAGAGCCTGCGCCATTAAGGGTTTCCACGGCAAAAGCCTGATTGATAGAAAGCATGCCGGCTAGTACGAATACTGCGATTTTTAAAACTCGTTTCATATGTTGCCTCCTTTTTGTTTGTTGTTAGTATCTTATACCATAGAATTGTTACAGGATTGTTACAAGTTGATGAAATTTCTGTTAAATGTTCCTTCTATTATTACCTCTATTATAACCTCCTTTTTTACAGGGTTACTCAAAACTAACAACATGGCATGCCGAGAAAACGATCAACCTGGTGATGAAGGTTTGCAATATCGCCTTTGCATATATAGCCGTGAACACCGCACGTAGAAACGCTTTCCCGCAAGCTCTCCTCGTCATTGGACGAATAGAAGACGATCCGGATATTGTCAGTGCCCGCATTGGCTCGCAGCAGCCTCGCCAGAGCATCGCCGGACAGGACGGGCATATTGATATCCAGCAGAACGAGGTCGGGCTGGAGCTGATACACCAGATTCATAACACCGATCCCCTCGTGATGGGTAATGATTTCATATCTCTCGTCGGCCAGCAGTTCCTTCGCAACATCGAGAAGCATTTCATCATCGTCTACCACAAGTATTTTCTTTTTTACCTGCACGCACAAATCCTCTTGAGGGAATCCCTATGGACTTTTCACGCCTGCAGCTTGAGATACTGATTCACCTTGCTCCGCAAGTCGCCGATATTGCCTTTGCAGATATATCCCCGAACGCCATGAGTTTTGGCGAGATCTCTCAAGCTGTCTTCGTCATTCGATGAATGGAAGACGATAGGCGTCTTCATTGCTTCACAGTAGGGCTTGATGATGGTCGCAAGCTTATCGCCGGAGAGCGCAGGCATGTTGATATCGAGCAAAACAAGATCCGGTTGCAGATTCCTCACCACATTCGTCACGCCAAGCCAGTTTTTATGCGTTATTACTTCAATGAAGTCATTCTGGAGCAGTTCCTTCGTGGTATAAAGATGCAGCTCATCATCATCCACTATGAGCACCTTTTTTTTACTCTGCATTATAATTCTCCTTGTCTTGCGTTATTATTTTGCAACGGCAGTGATACGACGAACGTCGTGCCTTGCCCATAAGCGCTGCGTATTGAAATGGAACCGTTGATAAGCTCGGCAAGATTTTTGCTGATCGTCAGACCGAGCCCGGTTCCTTCATGCTGTTTGGTTTTTGCGTCCTCGACCTGGCCGAAGGCGATAAACAGCTTATCAATGTCCTGTTCTTTGATGCCGATGCCCGTGTCAGCGACAGCTATCTCCAGCCTGCTGCTTCCGATGATGGAGAGCGACAGGGTGATTTCGCCCTGTTCCGTGAACTTGGCGGCGTTGCCTGCCAGGTTCATAATGATCTGCCGCAGTTTGATGGGGTCCGTCGAGATCATGATCGCAAGGGGCGGCGCCTCCACCTTTACCATAACCGGCTTTTTCCCGACCAGGATGCGCGTCGTTTCGGCTATCTCCGAGATGAGCGCCGTCGCGTTTATTTCCTGGAACGAAACTTCCATCTTTCCCGCCTCAAGCTTCGAAAGATCGAGGATATTCGTAATAATGGCCCTGAGGTTTGTCGCGCTCGAGATCATGAAGGAAAGCCGTTCTTTTATCTGTTCAATCGAGCCTTTTTCCGCCGACATCCTCAGCAGTTCGGCAAGCCCGATAATGGCGTTCACCGGAGACCGCAGCTCGTGGGTCACGTTGGCGAGGAACTGCGATTTCACTTGATTGATCTTTTCCAGCTCCTTCGCCCGTGCGCTTGCCATCTCTTTCTGAAGGATGTTGGTGGCAAGGGAGTTGCTTTGCTGGATCACGAGCTGCTTGACCGACAAAAGCCCCTTGTAGGCGCCGCTAGGGGTTGTCACGATGATCTCGTCGTAGATGTCCTGCGGCTGCCGCTCCAGGGCCTTGTCGATGACCACATCGAGCCGCTCGTTCTCGGGAACGATGAGCGCAGTCGTATCGGCTATGGCAATGATCGGGTATTTTCCATAAAGCTCGAAACCGAATCTGCGAAAAAGAGTAAAAAGCAGCTTCGTCCGCGTAACGAGACCTATTGGTTCTTTCCCCTCGACCACGGCGATCGCATCCAGATCGGTGGTGCTGAAAAAGCGCTCGGCGAGCTTGTTCACAGCGGTCTGCGGTGTTGCCTGTTCGTTCGATACGATGAGTTCGCCGACGGGCAGTACATTTTCCTGCGCGTTTATCGCCTTCATGCAACTTCCTCCCATTTTTCTCTTTCCCTGTTTTCGCCCGTGCAGGGCTTCACGCCGGAGCCCCGGCCGGGTCGTGCGACGCCGCGTCCGCTTTTACAAATGATACGGTAAACGTGCTGCCCGCGCCCTGCTCGCTCGTGACCGTAATTTTCCCGCCCATGGATTTCACGAGAAGATGAACGATGTAGAGCCCGAGACCCGCACCTTTTACCCGTTCGCTCCCCTGAGCCCGATAATATTTCCGGAAAATTCGCGTGAGCTCGTCCTGAGGGATCCCGCAGCCCTCGTCTTTTATTGAAAGGCTGACCGTCTCAGGGTGCTCGTCGAAGTAGATCCAGATCCTGCTGCTTTGCGAACTGTATTTCTTCGCATTGGAGAGAAGATTCACCAGGACTTGCCTGGCGGCGGTCCTGTTCACCCTGATACGGCAGGGGCGGAAATTCATGATCACGATTTCCTGCCGTTTTTTGTTCGTCCCGTCATGAAACGTGTCAACAACATCCCGCACCATATCAACAATATCCACCGTCTCCAGCGGCAGGCTCCCCCCGCTTTCGAGCCGCGACAGGAGGGACGCGTCGTTCAAGAGGCTTTCCGCGTGCGCAGCAGCGGTATGGATCGGTTTCAGATAGATCCGGGGGTCTGCCTTCTTGAGCGCCACGCTTGAATAGCCGCCGATAACGGTCATGGCATTTCTCATTTCGTGGATCATGTATTGCAGGGCCGTGTCCTGCTCCTGCGCGCGGGCAGTACACTGCCTGACCGCGTCTTGCCGGTCGAGGTGCTTCCGCACCTTCAGCAGCAGTTCTTTCATGGAATAGGGCTTTGCCAGGTAATCATCGGCGCCGAGACTCAGGCCCTTCACGCGCGACTCTTCGTCCGACAGGGCCGTCAGCATGATGATCGGCAGCGACTTTCCTTTTGAACTTTCGCGTAAAATACGGCACACTTCCCACCCGCTCAGTTCGGGAAGCATGACGTCCAGAAGCACGGCGTCCAGCTTGTGGCACTGTACGGCGTCTATCGCTTCTTCTCCATTGCGCGCAACCACGGTTTGATAGTTCTCTTTTTGGAGGTGGTAGCGAAGAAGTTCCGCGCAGTCATTTTCATCTTCAACAATGAGGATCTGTTTATTCATAGAGCGATTTTTCCTGACCTTTACACTTACGTTGCAGCAGGTACTATACAGGGATTTTGTTACAGGAGTATGACGCCTTGGTTAAATGTTAGTTACCACGCGCCCGGCCACGCAGCGGGGAGGGAGGAGGCGCCTGCGTGTCCGGGCCGGTCCAGGGGATGATATGCGTGATGGACTTTTTCAGGTCATTGGTTTGAGCGGCAGGGAAACCGTAACGATCGTGCCTTCTCCCTGCTTACTCGCAATGGAGAGCTTGCCGTCGAGTTTCTTTACCAGGGCCTTGACGATCCTGAGTCCCAGGCCGGAGGTCGCGAGGCCGTTCATTTCGACGTCATACCCATGATCGGACGATTCAAGCAAGGAGGCAACCTGTTCCGGCGCCATCCCTCTCCCGGTGTCTGCGACGGTCAGCTTCAGCTCGCCGTCGTCCCTGCTCGTAATAAGGGCGATCCGACCCCGGTCGGTAAACTTCACCGAATTGCTCATGAGCCCTGTCACAATCTGCCTGATCTTGGACGGGTCCGAGTAAATGACAACGGGACTGGGGCAGGAGGCGTCCATGATGGTGATCGCTTTGTCGCCTGCGAGAGGACGCGCCGCCTCAGTCGCCTCATGGAGCACCGCGATAAGGTCGAATTGTTCGGAGGCCGCACCGTCAGGGTCCGCTTCAATCTTCTTAAGATCGAGTATATCGGAGATGGACGACGCAAGGTCCGCGGCCTCCGCAACGAGGAGTGACAGCCGGTTTTGCACGCTCTCCAGCTCGCCCTTCTCGTATGCTACGCGCATGAGTTCGGCCATGCCGAGCAGTTCATAGATCGTCAGCCCGACGTTCTGCGTGGCCCGCGAAATGACCGGCGAGGTTAGCCACGGCGCTCGCAACTTCCCATGGTCCCTCC
>JAJXTW010000242.1 GCA_021783455.1 Nitrospirota bacterium
TCCGGTATCGGCTATGACTGGACATAATGTATATTATGTCAAATATGAGGAATCCATATCAATTTACCGCTTCGCTGCTGCTGCCGCTGCATACGGTTTATGCTTCTATTCCTTTTTCTCCCCTCGTTCAGACTACGCTTAGGCAGAGAAGAGAATGGAAATTACCGATGTTCGTAATATTTCCCAGCGTGGTAGGAACTTCTCACGAGCGGCCCGGCTACGACATGCTTAAATCCCATTTGCACAGCGTCATTGCGAATCGATTCAAATTCTTCGGGATGATAATACTTTTCAACAGGCAGATGACTTTTCCCGGGTTGAAGATACTGACCGAGGGTCAGGATCGAACATCCGGCGCTTCTAAGGTCTCGGAACACCGAGCGGATTTCCTCAGCGCTTTCGCCGAACCCGAGCATGAGCCCGGATTTGGTCATTGCTCCGAGCGCACGGGCACGGGCAAGCAGTTCCAGAGACCGGTGATAATCGGCCTGCGGCCTCACGCGGGAATACCGGGATGGGACGGTTTCAAGATTGTGGTTCAGAACATCGGGACAGGCCTGGAGGACGGTCGCAAGCGCGGGCTCAGAACCCTGAAAATCCGGAATTAAAACCTCTACCCGGCATCCCGGCGCTTGTACGCGAATCAAATCTATCGTAAGCGCAAAAATTGAGGCGCCGCCGTCGGGCAGATCATCCCTGGTCACGGAGGTAATGACGGCATACTTGAGGCCCAGCGCTTCCACGGCACGGGCCACCCGGTTCGGCTCATCCGGGTCAATTCCCTTTGGCATCCCCTTCGGGACATTGCAGAACCGGCAACCCCGTGTGCAGACATTGCCGAGAATAAGGAAGGTCGCGGTGCCTGCGTTCCAGCACTCCGTCTGGTTCGGGCAGGCCGCGCTCTGGCAGACCGTATGGAGCTTATTAGTCCTGACCAGACTCCGGATGTCCATCGAACGGTCATTGACGGTAAGCCGGATCTTGAACCACGGAGGGAGGCGCGCCTTCCCTGTGTCCCCTTCTTTTTCGCCTGATGCGGTCGACTTCATGCCTTACTATCCAAAGCGGCCTTAATCACCTGGTCGATCGTGTCGACAAAGATAAAATTCATTTCCTTCCGCAGTTCTTCGGGAACATCCTCAAGATCATTCTTGTTCTTTTCCGGCAGAATAATGGTTTTGATGCCTGCCCGCTTTGCCGCAAGCACTTTTTCCTTTACGCCGCCGATGGGCATGACCTTGCCGCGAAGAGTAATTTCACCGGTCATGGCAAGGTCGTGCTTTACCACTTTTCCGGTCAACATGGAAACGATCGCCGTGGTCATCGTGACCCCTGCCGACGGCCCGTCCTTCGGGATCGCGCCCGCGGGCACGTGAATGTGTATATCGGTCTTTTCAAAAAAATCCTTCTTGATCCCGAAGGTCTCGGCCTGGGAGCGAACGTAGGACAGCGCTGCCTGGGCCGATTCCTTCATGACGTCGCCGAGCTGTCCGGTGAGCGTCAGCTGCTTGTTCCCCGGCATCTGCGTCGCCTCGACGAAGAGGATGTCCCCTCCCGTGGGTGTCCAGGCCAGACCGGTGACTACGCCGGGACGGTCGATCATGATCGCCGTTTCGGCAAAGTATCTCGGACGGCCGAGATAGTCATGGAGTTCTTCGGCTTTCACCGTAATCGGCGTGGGTTTGGCCTCGGCCACGGCTTTGGCCACCTTGCGGCAAACGTTCGCGATCTCCCGTTCGAGGTTCCTGACGCCGGCCTCGCGCGTATAATCCTTGATGATGCCCCGCAGCGTATCCTCCGGGATCACGATCTCCTCGGGCTTAAGCGCATTGGCCCTGATCTCCTTCGGGATCAGATATTTCTGCGCGATATTCAGTTTCTCCTGCTCCGTATACCCCGGTAAGTGGATGACCTCCATGCGGTCCAAGAGTGGCGGCGGAATAGTCTCGAGCTGGTTCGCCGTGGTAATGAACATGACCTTCGAGAGGTCGAACGGCACGTCAAGGTAATTGTCTCGGAAATCCTTGTTCTGTTCCGGATCGAGCACTTCGAGGAGCGCAGATGACGGATCGCCGCGCCAGTCCGAACCGATCTTGTCCACTTCATCGAGCATGATCACCGGGTCCCTGGTCTCGACACGTTTGATCGCCTGGATTATGCGTCCCGGCATGGCCCCGATATAGGTGCGCCGGTGGCCGCGGATCTCAGCTTCGTCGTGCAGCCCGCCGAAGGACTGGCGCATGAACTTTCTTCCCTGGGCGCGGGCGATGGACTGTCCCAGCGACGTTTTTCCCACTCCCGGAGGGCCGACAAAGCACAGGATCGGCTCGCGAGTCCTGACCCCATCCTGGGGTCCTCGTTCATCGCCGAGTTTTTTCACCGCCAGGTACTCCAGGATACGGTCCTTGACCTTCTCAAGGTCGTAGTGGTCTTCATCGAGGGTTTGCTTGGCTTTGGAGATGTCAATAGCAATCGCCGTCGTAGTGTTCCAGGGAAGACTGGTCATCCATTCAAGATAGGTGCGGATGACCGAATACTCGGGAGAGGACGCTGACAGCTTTTCCATCCGTGCCAGTTCGCGCTTGGCCTCTTTATCCGCTTCGGGCGGCAATTTCGCCTGATCGATTTTTTCCCGCAGGTTCTTGATTTCCGAGCCTTCGTCCGATTCCTCCCCGAGCTCCTTGCGGATGGCGGACAGCTGCTGCCGGAGCAGGTATTCCCGCTCCGCTTTTTGCATCTGGTCCCTCGCCTGGCCCTGGATCTTCCTGCCCAGTTCGAGCACTTCGACCTCCCGGTTCAGGTACTGCATCAGCTTGGTGAGCTTATCGAACACAAGGGGCGTCTCGAGAATGTCCTGGCGCTGCGGCAGGTCCAGGCGGATGTTCGTCGCTATGAGATAGGCCAGTTGGCGCGGCTCCTCGATGTTGAGGGCGGCCGATGAAAGCTCTTCCGGCATGTTCGGCGTCAAAGACACCATTTTCTGGAACATCTCCGAAACGCCGCGCATGAGCCCTTCGAGCTCCACGGATTTGTCCAGTTTATCCGGCAATGACTTGACGTGGGCCCTGATGTAGGGATCGGTCTGAGAAAAACCGGAAATACTGATCCGTTCGATCCCCTGGACCAGCACCCGGAGCGTGCCGTCCGGCACCTTGACCATCTGAAGGATCCTTGCCATGGTCCCCACGGTATAGACATCAGACGGTCCGGCCACCTCGATGTCGACTTTCTTCTGGGCCGTGAGCCCCAGTATCTTGTCCCCCACGGTCACCTCATTGATGAGCTTGATCGATTTTTCCTTGCCGATCACCAAGGGATAAACCGTCAGCGGGTATACAACCGTGTCCTTCAGCGGCAAAAGAGGCAGCTCCGCGGGCACGGGTGGAATTTTTTCCGTATCGATGTCGATTTTCTGATTGATCTCCATGAATTGACTCCTAGCCTGTTTTTTTAGTAATTTCGTCAATAAGTCGGCAATTTTCAATTCATTATCCTTACCGCTTAATCAAGCTTGCGCAGTGTGATCCTGAGCAGACCGTTCTTGTATTCCGCGTTCACATTGTCGTGGTCCACGGGAGCGTGGATTACGATCTCGGACCGGAAGTCGCCGTACTTGATCCCCAGCTGATGACAGGCATTCATGTCAACGAGCGCCGCCTGCTCTCTCCTTCCCTCCACAATGAGAAGATCGCTGAACAACGTCACGGTCATGTCGTCTTCGGTCACTCCCGCAAGCTCGATCACGACGATGATTTCGTCGGGAGTTTCATAAATGTCCGTCGGCGGGCGCCAGAGAATCGTGGACTGGAGCGGCCAGGCCCCGAATGCGTCCCAGGCGCTCTGGAAAGCGGCGTCGGGGCGCCCTTGCCGGGAATATTTGTAGGCAATGTACCGGTAGCGCACGTTACCTGTCTCCTTTCATAGCACAGTTTTTGAAAGTCATGTTATTTTAACGCTTTCCAAGCTAAATGGGGAAAATTAAAAAATCGGATTCCTGCGGCCGAATTCATTGATTATAGAGAGAATAGCAGATATATATAGTGATGTCAAAAAAGAGGCTTTTGTTGAGACACTGTTCATGCTTTGCAACAAATTGCTATCGAAAAAAAATGGTCAGGTAGGACAAAAGTCCCCTCCCACCCTCGACAACCTCATAATTCTTTGCTATAGTAAAACCTAATGTAACCATTAGACGGTTTTATAATGGTTGCCAACTTCATGAACTATACCCTTCCTGCTCTCAATTCAAGCTGAAAAAACTCCTCGTAATTAGAGGCA
>JAJXTW010000243.1 GCA_021783455.1 Nitrospirota bacterium
GGCGGAAATCATCCTACACTGATTTGGAAAGCTTTGCTCTTTTTAAACTTATCCTCTTATATCATCCACAGATTCAGCGGACCAGGCACAAAGTTTATGTTGTGCAGACTACATCGAAAGTTATCGAGCGCTGTCTTCTCATGACCACCGATTCTGGTGATCTGGTGCTTGATCCGACATGTGGGAGCGGGACGACGGCGTATGTGGCGGAGCAATGGGGCAGGCGGTGGATCACGATTGACACCTCGCGTGTGGCGCTGGCGCTCGCGCGGACGAGGCTGATGGCGGCGAAGTATCCTTTCTACTATCTTGCTGATTCTCCTGACGGGGTGAAGAAAGATATGGAAGTGACCGGGAAAATCCCCCCCAGCCCCCCTTTGGCAAAGGGGGGAGCCGAAGGCGGGGGGATTTCGTATAAAACCGAAGGCGATATCAAAAAGGGTTTTGTGTACAAGCGCGTGCCGCACGTAACGCTCAAGTCGATTGCGAATAACCCGGACATCAAGGAGGGCATGAAGCGCGAGGAAATCGACGCTGCCATTTCCCGGCATGCTGATACCGAGACGTTGTATGACCAGCCGTACGAAGATAATAAGCGTATCCGCGTGACCGGTCCATTTACTGTTGAAAGCCTCTCGCCTCATCGCGTGCTTGCTACCGACGAAGAACGTCCTGCCACTGAAAAGGAGGCGCAAAAGGCCGCCGGCGCCGGGCAGTTCGTGACCATGATCCTTGATAATCTTAAGAAGGCGGGCGTACAAAACACGGTCAAGAACGAACGGCTCAAGTTCGATCGTTTGGATCCTTTTGCCGGTGAGTGGCTTCATTTTGCCGGAGAGTATACTGAGAAGGGCGGCGTGTCAAAGAGGGTGGCTGTCTGTATCGGTCCGGAACACGGAACTGTGGGATCAGGACTTATCAAAGATGCAGCTATTGAAGCGGTTAAGGGCGTGGGGTTTGATCTGCTGGTTATTTGTGGTTTTGCTTTCGATGCCTCTGCCAATGAAGCGGCAAATCAGTTTAACCCGGCGGGGAAGAAAACGTCGGATATGATCGTAGCCGAAAGCCAGAAACAGTACGGAAAGTTGCCGATCCTTCTGGCGCGCATGAATCCTGATTTGGCAATGGGCGAGGAACTCCTGAAAAAGACCGGCGCAGGCAACCTTTTCATGGTCTTCGGCGAGCCGGATTTGAAGGTCAAGAAAGTAAAAGACAACAAGATCACAGTTGAGATCAAAGGCGTTGACGTGTACGACCCGACTACCGGCCAGATACGCAGCTCCTCGACCGACGATATCGCCTGCTGGTTCATCGACACGAACTACAACGGCGAAAGCTTCTTCGTTCGCCATGCCTACTTTCTTGGGGCTGATGAGCCATACGAGAAGCTAAAGCGCGCGCTACGGGCCGAGGTGGATGAATCCGCCTGGGCCATGCTCTACTCACCCGTGAGCCGTCCCTTCGACACGCCCGAAAAAGGAAAGATCGCTGTCAAGGTTATTAATCACTACGGCGATGAAGTTTTAAAAGTGTATGAGGTGAAATAGCTGTTTCCGCCGCGAGGAAGATATTTAATGAAGAAAGCGATAAAAAAAGAACCCGCGCGCGAAAAGCGCATTAACGACGATATCGTCGTAGACGCTTATGATACCTGGGAACAGGCCATGGGCTGGTATTATTATCTGGAGGACGCCATCGAGTTCCCCTTCACGGCTATGTGTGTAAAAAAAAGGCCGATCTATCCGCTGAAACTCAAGGAAAAAGTGGATGTCGTCGGGCTGCCTCCGAGCGAGATATGTGAACACGAGATGTTCGTCGAAGTAATCTGGAACGGCCGGAGGTTTTCGGTCCCGCTTGACCAATTGGAGCATGCGGGCCGCGACAAGGAGGCGCGCCAAGCCGTCGCGGACTGGCATTACTGGGTCAGGCAGGGCTATCGGTTCGGTTGAGTGAGGGACATATCGTGAAAAGAAAGAAACTCAAAGTCGACCTCTCCGAACTCGTCTTCGCGATGGAGATGGGCGACAACATGGAGCGGAGCGGCTATCTTGACACCGAGACCGGCGAGATCATCGACCTGCCTGACGACATCATGCGGGCCGTGGAGGACGGAGAAACCGAATCACTGGCGGTGGATTGGGATGAGGACCTTGCCGAAACCGCGGAGAACATCCTCGGCGACGAAGCGAACCGATACCTGCTGATCCCCCGGCGCGAGTCCCGCGAGGGGTACGAGGTCATGGTCGCTTTCACGGGCGCCGTCGAGGACAAGCACCTCGGGGAAAAGCTCGGCATCGCCCTGAACGGAAAAGGGGCGTTCCGTTGGTTCCGTGATGTTCTCAATCATCATCCCGGCGAACTTGAGCGGTGGTATAAATTCAAGGACGATTACCTCAAGGATGAGGCTGTGCAGTGGCTCCTCGAAAACGGCATCGAGCCGGTGCAGGTGATTTCCGGATATTTCAACGACGACGGGACCGAGCTCAATCCCGACCTAGTCCCGAAACCGGGCTTGTGCCTGACGTGCAAGAAAGACAATGCAGGCGGGAAAGAAGAGATTCTCTGCACCCTCAACCGAAATGATCAAAGGGATGAAAAAAAATTCGAGTGCGATGCCTATGAACCGAAGGAATAGAGAGACGCTTACCCCCTCCCGTATTCGCGCCTTCCATAAAAAAATCTACAACCACTTCTCCGAACACGGCCGCGTCCTTCCCTGGCGGAAAAAGCTTAATCCTTATCGCGTGCTGGTTTCGGAGATCATGCTCCAACAAACGCAGGTAGAGCGGGTCATCGAAAAGTACCACGAGTTCCTCGCAGCGTTTCCCGATTTTCCCTCACTCGCAAAAGCGCCGCTTCCCCGGCTGCTCCGGATCTGGTCCGGTTTGGGCTACAATCGCCGGGCGCTTGCCTTGAAGGCGCTTGCCCAAAAAGTCGTCGATGAACACCAGGGCAGGCTGCCGTCGGAACGTGAGCTGCTTCTGGCGCTCCCGGGCATCGGGCCCTATACAGCCGGCGCTGTCTGTGCCTTTGCTTTTAACAAACCGGTGGTTTTCATGGACACGAATATCCGGCGCGTGTATATCCACGAATTCTTTCACGATTGCGAGAAGATCCATGACGAGGAACTCGTCCCGTTCGTTCAGCGGACCCTGGACCCCAGGGACCCGCGAACATGGTACAATGCTCTTATGGATTACGGCGCCGCGCTCAAGAAGGAAGAGGGAAATCCCAACCAAAAGAGCGCGCACTACACGCGCCAGAGCCCCTTCGAGAATTCCAACCGGCAGGTACGGGGAGCGATCTTGAAGGCGCTGGTAACGGAATCTTCCTTAAGCCCGGCCCAGATCAAGAAAAAAACCGGCATGGACGCGGAGCGGATCAAAAAAAATCTCCTGCTTCTTGAGAAGGAAGGGTTCATCAAAAAAAAGGGAAGATCGTTTGTCCTGGAGTAGCATATCTCGATTGCGACCATGAAGCAAGGCCCCGACTACATACAGCTCTATCCCACGCTCAGGTGCAACCGGTCCTGCGATTTTTGCTTTAATCGATCCCTGCCCGATGCGGGGGATATGTCCTGCGCCGATTTCCGGAGCATGCTTGGCGCGCTCGCGCGGGTCTCCGTGCGCACTATCGATATTCTGGGCGGCGAGCCCACGCTGCACCCGGACATCGTGGCGTTCGTACGCGATGCGCTTGACTCAGGCTTTCTCGTCAACATCAGCTCGAACGGGTCGAACCTGGATGTGCTCGAAGAGCTCGCAGGAATGGGTCCCCGCGTTACCATCGGCATTTCGATCAATGACCGCGAAACACTTACGCAGACCGGAGCATTCATTCAGGCGCGCAGCGTTGTGGTGAAGTCCCTCTTCCATCCGGACATGGACCGCGGCATCATCCGCGACATCCTCTCGCTCAAACCAAAAAAATATTATCTCATCTACCGTGACGCACTCCTTCAGCAAGAGCTTGCTTCGACGGTCCCTTTCCCGCAATTCATCGAAGAGGTGGAGCGGCAGTTTGCTCCGGAACAGACGGGCACGGTCTTCTGCTCAGGTTTCGTTCCTGACCAGGAGGGTACTCCCGAACTTGCCCACGTACGCTGTCCTGCCGGGACCACGAAGCTGGGGGTTCTGCCCGACGGGTCCGTGTATCCCTGCAACCTTTTTTTCGGACAGAAGGAGTTTCTCCTCGGCAATCTGCTGAATGGGACTTTCTCCGACATCTGGCAGCATTGGACGCTTGCCTATTTCCGCGGA
>JAJXTW010000024.1 GCA_021783455.1 Nitrospirota bacterium
AAGCCAGTATTTCCTGGAACTTTACAAAAAACGATGCTCGACAGAAACTGAGCCGATTTTATGATACTATTACAAACTAAGTTTACAATGCACTAGTGCATTAGGTGCGCTTGACGTAAACATGATTAAATGTGTTTTTGATGAATGGGATTATTTTAACCCGTAAGCGACCGAGGGGATTTTGTAATGAATGCTAAATTAAAAGATCGTATTTTTCTTATTCTCGCCGCGTTAGGTAGCTCGTTAGTCCTTGCTGTGATCGTAGGCTTAGTTCGAAAACGATTTTCAAGAGGATGGGAGAATTTTATCTTTTCAAGCATAGTCTACTTAGTCGTCCTGGTAGCGACGAGCTTCAAAGCCGAGCAGCTTAAGCGATTATCTAAAGTTAAAATACTCTTTTTCCAGTTTGGATTCTATGTTGTGACCGTTTGTATTGGTTTTCTAATATTTTGGTACGGGCTTCTCCCTCTGCCGCAAGGAAGCTTAACATATGTTCTACCAATGATGATATTAGCACCAACATCAGTAATCGTTATTAACTATCTTAAAAAGAGATATACCTTCTTTGATAGGCACCTTCGGCATTGAAGCGCCCGTGTTGCTCATAGAGGAACCTATAGAACCTATAGGGTCAAGTCTTTCTCCTTGCATTAAGCCTTTTTCTGTGCTAACGTTGCTCCATGGCTCGTCCCCTCCGTATAGAATACCCCGGCGCTGTATATCATGTGACATCGCGCGGCAACGAAAAGAAACCCGTCTTCAAGGACGATACCGACCGCGAGAATTTTCTGAACACCCTCCAACACGTCAATAAGCGATACAATTGGATCTGCCACGCTTACTGCCTCATGACCAATCATTATCATCTGCTCATCGAGACCCCGGACGGCAACCTGTCCCTGGGCATGCGCCAGCTGAACGGAGTGTATACCCAGCTCTTCAACAAATGGCACGGCAGGACCGGCCACCTGTTCCAGGGCAGGTACAAGGCCATCCTCATACAGAAAGACAGCCATCTTCTTGAAGTAAGCAGGTACGTAGTCCTGAATCCCGTCCGCGCAAAGATGATTGAAAAACCCGAAGAATGGAAATGGTCCAGCTACCTGGCAACCGCGGGAAAGGCCAAACCCCATCCCAGCCTGACGACGGACTGGGTGCTGGGACAATTCAGCCGGAAGCACGGCAAGGCAGAACAGGAGTACCGTAAGTTCGTCCATTGGGGGATAGGGCAAAAGACGATCTGGACGGCAGTGCGCGGCCAGTCGCTCCTAGGTGAGGATAGCTTTATGGACAAGCTTACCGACCGCCTCAGGAAACACAAAGATATCCCCGAGATACCAAGGAGTCAGCGGTACGCGACCAGACCCTCGCTCGCGGTTCTGCTGCCTGCCGGGATCGCGGCAGATCAGAAGAAACTTGGGAGGAGATTATCTGACGCGGTTGAACAACATGGATACCGGCAAAGTGAGCTTGCCCGGCACGTAGGAGTGCACTACTCGACAATCAGCCGTTGGCTTCGCGTGCATGAAAATGCACTGAGAAAGACTTGACCCTATTTACTCGTGACCCTATTTACTCGAACTGTTTTCTTCTTGACAACTGTCAACCATATCACTATCAGTGCTGATAACTCAATTATCTATGCACAATGAGGATTAATTTGAGGACGCTTTGTGAACGTCCTTGAAACAATTTGCTTCTTTCGAAAAATGCAGCCAGAAAGAAGCCGAAATATTAGGAGCGACATGGTACCTCACAATAACTCGCGGTTGGCTAAAAACAATTTTGACTTGCTTCGCCTATTATTTGCTGGAACCGTTTGTCTGGTTCACGCGGCCACACTCTCTGGATATCAACAGCTAGGAGGGATTGCCGCTGTTTTGTCATCGGAGGCGGCGGTAAAGGCTTTTTTTGTCGTCAGTGGCTTCTTGATTTTCATGAGCTTTGAGCGCTCGTCATCTTTAGCAGCCTATGCCGGCAAGCGTGTCCGGCGCATATATCCGGCATATTTTGCGGTGGTAATGCTATGCGCAATAGGCTTGGCAGCAGTCAGTTCGAAAGGTATCGCGGCTTATTTTTCATTCGCATGGGTCAAATACGTTCTTGCGAACCTCACCTTTCTCAATTTTGTGCAGCCGACACTCCCCGGCGTTTTCGAGTCTAACAACATGCCGGCTGTTAACGGGGCGTTATGGACGCTCAAGATTGAAGCAATGTTTTACCTCAGTGTTCCCTTCTTCGTGTTCTTGTTTCGGAGATTTGCCCGTCTTCCAATCCTCGTGCTTGTCTACTGCTTGTCGGTGGCCTATGCTGGCTTGATGGCGACACTAGCGGGGCGCACCGGTTCCGGAATGTATGTGGAACTTGGCCGCCAACTCCCTGGGCAGCTTTCATACTTCATATCGGGGGCCTCCCTCTATTACTTCCTGCCAATGTTTGAGCGCCACGCAGGGTACTTTCTGGCTGCGGCAAGTATAGTTCTTGTTGCCAATGCGCTTTTCCCGTTACCGTTTCTTGAGCCCTTTGCGCTTGCTACTGTCGTCGTCTTTTTTGGTCTGTTTCTGTACTTGGGAAACTTCGGAAAGTACGGTGATTTTTCTTACGGCTTCTATATTCTTCATTTTCCGGTTATCCAGCTCCTTCTTCATGCAAGATGGTTCCCGGAAAGCCCTTGGTTATTTTTGACGGCCGTTATCCTCATAACAACCATCAGCTCAATCGCTATGTGGCACCTGGTTGAAAAGCGATTTCTGTTTCGCAGCAGCCATTACATTTCAGCAATCTCGTTGCCGGAAAAGAGCGCTCCTAGCCCGGCAGTCAACACGGGTGCTGCGCGGTAAAACACGGAAAAACTTTACCAAGAACCTTTAGGGGCACCCATTTAAAGGGCACCGTCAAGCGAAAAAAGCTATCTTGTGTTGTAGGACCTTAAATCCCTTCCTTTTTCTTGGTAAACCCAGGATAAAGCTTCGCTGTACATTCTTTACAAAGACTGCGACTGAATTCTGCAATCGTATGTTTGCTGATATATGACTCCACCTTTTGCCGATATTCTTGGTCATCACGGAACGTTTTGCAGCTGGCACAAATAGGGAGCATACCACTCAGTTCCTCATTCTGCCTTAACGCATTATCCAATTCTTCGATAAGATTTTCTCTTTGCTGTAATGATATCCGTAATTTCAGCAGCACTGTCACAATCACGTAGAATACGAAGTAAATCGCCCCATTCCAAAATTCGATGGTAAATGATGTATATTTTTTACCAGCCATAAAATCTGAATATACTATCGTGAAAATTGATAGAACCGAAAACAACATTCCGATTCTTTGCCCAACAAACCACGTAACATAAGAAATCGGAAGCAAATAAAATAATTCCATCCTTAATTCATAACCTGTCACATAATCGACATATCCGATTATCACCGTTAATAAAAGACCGATGATTATATGATGTTTCGTTGAAAGACTGCGAAACCATTCTACAATGTACATAGGCCCTCTTTCCTATAGTGCACCAGCAAGAAAACTGCTTAAATTGAAAAGCCTTTTTATTAACTCTTCTTCTCATCGTTCTGCTCGATTGATTTTTTCTCTTCTTTTGGTTCATCCTTTTCGGACATGGCTTTTTTAAATCCCCTGATGCTTTTCCCAAGTCCCTCCCCGATTTGCGGCAGCTTGCCCGGACCAAATATTATCAGTACAATCACCAAAATAACGATTAAATGCAGCGGCTGAAAAATTCCTTCCATTTGAATATCCTCCTTGTGCGCTTTATTGATCGAGCAATTGAGGCTGTATTATACTCGCAGACAGCCCATCCGCCAACTCATCTGTCCACTTTTTTGATGAGCTCAGGGTAAAGCTTGATTGTACATTCCTTGCAGAGACCATGAGTAAATTCCGCATTCGTGTGTTTACTGATATATACCGCCACATCCTGCCAATATCCATCATCATCACGAATTTTTTTACAGTTGGCGCAGATGGGAAGAATACCGCTCAATTCCTTAACCGCCCTGCGTGCACGCCAGGTGTTTATGATACCAGAATCAGGGGAAATTGGGTACCACTTTCCCATTTTTTATGCCGTCGTTACCCATGGCTCGTCCCCTCCGCACTGAATACCCCGGCGCTGTATAATGCGCCTCTCTGTCCGTGCATCCCTTGTCTTTTCGTTGCTTTTTTGCTACCTTTTATCTAGGCTTGCTTAAGCATTGTGAGTGTTCCTGTCCCATCGCTGCGCGTCCTTTGAGGACCCTATGATCAACGATGTCTTCCATCGTCCTGATTTCCTTCTCGAACTTCTGAACGCGGTCCCCTCCATGCTCATGATCGTCGATTCCGACGTCAGGATCCATCATATCAATACGGCAATGGCCCGGGAACTCGGTCTGGACCGGGACGCTGTCTTTATGACGCGGGCGGGAGATGCGCTCCGCTGCATCCATGCCGCCAAGGCGCCGGAGGGATGCGGAACGGCCGAGGCGTGCAGGGATTGCGTGCTCAGGAATTCCGTGACAGAAGCAATGGAAGGGCAGCGGGTCAGCCGTACCTGCGCCAAACTGGAGCTCCTGGCCGGAAATGGCACGACCGACGTTCAGCTTCTCATATCCACGGCGCCGATCAGCTATGAGGGCAAGTCCTTCGTTCTTCTGGCCCTGGAAAACATTACCGAACTCAAACAGGTCGAGGACTCTTTGCGCGCCAGCGAAGCAAAGCTGCGGAACATCACAACGGTCATGGGAGAAGGCGTGTACGTGCTGGACCGCGACATGCGGCTGACGTTCCTGAACCCCGAAGGGGAGAAGCTGCTCGGCTGGTCCGAGAAGGAGCTGCTCGGGAAATACGTCCACGACGTGTTTCATTGCCGGAAGGCGGATGGGAGCGAGCTGCATGCGGCCGACTGCCCGGTGCTCAAGACGGTCTACACCGGTACGAGCCATCGCTCCGAGGAAGAGGTCTTTTTGCGCAAGGACGGCACGATGATCCCCGTTGCGCTTGTCTCAACTCCTCTGCGGGAACGGGGGTGCATTATCGGGTCCGTGGCTGTGTTCCGGGACATCACTGAAATCGCGCATACGACCGCCGAACTAAAACGCCTGAACGAGCTTTTGGAGCGCCGTGCTGCGACCGATGCCCTGACGGACATCTGCAACCGCCTGAAATTCAGCGAACTGCTCATCCAGGAAATGCGGGAATTCCGCAGATATGGGCACCAGCTTTCGCTGATCATGTTCGATATCGACAGCTTCAAGCGGATCAACGACGAGGAAGGGCACCAGACCGGAGATGCGGTCCTGCGCGAGCTCACTCAGCTGGTCAAGGGAAACATCCGTGCGGCGGACGTCTTCGGCCGCTGGGGCGGCGAAGAGTTCATGATTCTGTCGCCGCACACCGGCTTGGATGAGACAGCGCAACTTGGGGAGAAGCTGCGGGGACTGACCGAGACCCACTGTTTCAACTGCCGCCAGACGGTCACGTGCAGCTTCGGCATAACGCAATGTACTGACAAGGACACGCTCGAGAGCTTCACGAACAGGGCTGACATTGCAATGTACCGGGCGAAAGCAGGGGGCAGGAACAGGGTCGAGGTCATTGACGCTGAGGCGTAAAGTCTCCGGGAAAACAGCATGTTCGTGAACCCGGATAAACCAAAGTTCGGGAATTTCACGCGGAGACGCGGAGGCTGCGGAGTTTTAAACTTTTTTAGGTGCTGTTTTTCTCCGCGAGCTCCGCGCCTCCGCGTGAGATGCCTTTGTTTCGTTTTCGCAAAACCAGGGTACGCCTCAACGAGAAATTTCCACTCAGTTTGCGCATGATACCGCCTGTTGGGAATGGTTTTCGCCTTCCGCTTCCTTTCCTTCAATTCCCGCAATATGCTATACTCTAGTGGATCGTTCGGAGGACGCTGCATGACTGCGAAGAGCATCAAAAAGAGAGCCGATGTTATCCACAACGTGAGCCTGCTCACGGACCACGACATCTACCTGTTTAAGGAAGGGAACCATTTCGGCTTGTACGAAAAGCTCGGTTCGCATCTCCTGAAGGTCGACGGAGTCGAGGGCACGCTGTTCGCGGTCTGGGCGCCGAACGCGGCAAAGGTCTCGGTAATGGGCGATTTCAACGGCTGGAACAAAGACCGTCACCACCTCGCTGTCCGTCATGACGGCTCGGGCATTTGGGAAGGGTTCATCCCCGGCCTTGGACAGGGGACGCTTTACAAGTACTCCATCGTTTCGCGGCATAACCATCATGAAGGCGAGAAGGGCGATCCCTTTGCCTTCTCCTGGGAGACCCCGCCGAGGACGGCGTCAATGGTCCGGGACCTGTCCTACGATTGGCGCGACGGAGCGTGGATGAAGGACCGGCATGTGAAAAATTCGCTGAACGCGCCGTTCTCCGTGTATGAGCTCCACATCGGCTCCTGGCGAAGGGTGCCGGAAGAGGACAACCGGTCCCTCACCTACCGCGAGATGGCCGATTATCTCCCGGAGTATCTCCGGGACACGGGGTTTACCCACGTCGAGTTCATGCCCGTGATGGAACACCCCTTTTACGGGTCCTGGGGGTACCAGGTCACCGGCTACTTTGCGCCCACGAGCAGGTACGGAACGCCGCAGGATTTCATGCATCTCATCGACCGCCTGCACCAGGAGGGGATCGGCGTGATCCTCGACTGGGTGCCGTCCCATTTTCCCGGCGACGCGCACGGACTCGTGTATTTCGACGGCACTCACCTCTACGAGCACGAGGACCCGAAGAAGGGCTTTCATCCGGAATGGACCAGCCACATCTTCAACCACGGACGGTATGAAGTGCGCAACTTCCTCATTTCGAGCGCGCTCTTCTGGCTCGACAAGTACCACGCCGACGGGCTCCGGATCGACGCCGTGGCGTCCATGCTCTACCTCGACTATGCGCGCAAGGAGGGGGAGTGGATCCCGAACCAGTACGGCGGCAGGGAGAACATCGAGGCCATCGCGTTCCTGCGGAGCCTGAACCGCGAAGTGTACCGCGCCTTCCCCGATGTGCAGGCCATCGCCGAGGAGTCGACGTCGTGGCCCATGGTCTCGCGGCCCGCGCATGTGGGCGGGCTGGGCTTCGGCATGAAGTGGAACATGGGGTGGATGCATGATACGCTGGCGTATTTTGCCCAGGACCCGGTTTTCCGCAAGTACCATCACAGCAACATTACCTTCAGCATCTGGTACGCGTTTTTCGAGAACTTCATGCTGCCGCTGTCGCACGACGAGGTGGTGTACGGCAAAGGCGCCCTGGTCGGCAAGATGCCCGGCAGCGGCCTGCAGAAGATGGCGAACCTGAGGCTCCTCTTCGGCTACCTCTACGCCCATCCGGGCAAGAAACTGCTGTTCATGGGGGCCGAACTGGGCCAGTGGGCGGAATGGAGCCATGAACGGAGCATCGAGTGGCATCTCCTGCAGTTCCAGTCCCACTACGGCGTCTGGAAATGGGTCCGCGACCTGAACCGCCTCTACCGGAGCGAGCCCGCGCTCTACGAGGTTGACTTCGAGAACGCGGGGTTCGAGTGGGTCGACTTCGGCGACCAGGAGTCGAGCGTTATCAGCTTCCTCAGGAAGGGACGGTCCCCGGGCGATGTTGTCCTGGTCGTGTGCAATTTTACGCCGGTGCCGCGCCTGAACTACTGTGTCGGCGTTCCCGAGGCCGGGTTCTGGAGGGAACTCCTGAACAGCGACGCAAGGGATTACGGCGGGGAAGGGTACGGGAACTTCGGCGGCATGGAAGCATTGGCTGTGCCGTGCCACCACCGGAGTCATTCGCTCTTGCTCACCCTGCCGCCGCTCGGGATCGTCGTGTTGAAGAAATGACGGAAAAACTGATTCAAGACTCAAGATGCCCTGAGTGGTTCTCCAGGTTCACTCCCGCACCCGCGTTTATGAGTGCAATGCGCAGCCTGCACTTGCTTGTGGCCGTGGTATGGCAACAGCAGGCCACGAAAACGCGGCCATGAACGAATGCTGGGCGCACGAAGGGATACTAATCTGACAATTTCCCTCTTCCCGCTGTTTGTTCCCGAATTTGTCGAAGGGAAAGTCCGCATGCCCGCAATGTGAATATTCACTTGACTGGAGAAATGGGGTCTGTAATACTCCTTCCGCACCATTGATCCTCCCGCCACTGAGTTCGCCGAATTGAACACCGCGACGTCTTCGAAAACGAGGAGTGCAGGCAGGTGCGCTGCAAATAAAAAGGCAGGTCAGGAATGTCATCCCTATGAACATTAAGAAGTATTTCGAGTATTTCAGCGGAAAATCAAAGTTCTTCCTCATAACGTCCGCACTCGGACTCGACCTGCTTATCGGTACAGTGGGTTCTTTAAGCGGATACAAAATCCACATGGACATTTTCTACCTGATCCCGATCTCGTTCGTCGTCTGGTTTGTCGGCTAAAGGGCGGGCATCGCGATGTCGTTTGTTTCTATCGCAACGAGAATAATGTCCCGCTTCGTCGGTGGGAAGATTGAACACAGTTATTTCATCATGTCGTGGAATACGGCGATACACCTCGCGTTTTTTATCGTCATAACGCTCCTGCTTACGAGGCTGAAGGACTACATGCAGGAAAGGACAAATCTTATCTCGGAGTTGCGGAATGCCCTTGATGACGTCAAGGAATTGAGCGGGATATTGCCGATTTGCGCTTCCTGTAAAAAAATCCGAAACGACAAGGGTTACTGGCAGCATGTGGAAGAATACTTGTCCAAACATACAAACGCGGAATTCAGCCACGGCCTCTGTCAGGAATGCTCAGTGAAGCTCTATCCCCAATACTTCACGGAAAAGAAAGCTGAAAAAGATGTTCAACAGAACAGCTCTCCTTCGCAAACGCAGGAGTTGTCCGAATCGCATAGCTTGCGGTCAGAATAGTATCGCAAAAAGCAGTTCCGGGTAGGTTTCCGTGCAGGACGCATATACGGTCCTGTCGCAATTGAGATGAACGTCCTCAGCCAGGCCTGCGCCGAAGTAGGCGCTTCTTCCCGTGAGAAAATATACGCCTGCCCGGGCGCCGATGGTATCATGGTTCCGGTATCCCTCGATGAACGTGCGGCGGTAGAACGCGCCGACATAGGGTTTGACGGACCCCGCGGTGTTCAGGACCATGCGCGCCTGGGGGCTCACCTGCTCGATGCGCGGCGAATTTCCCGACCACTGCTCGGCATCGAGCCCGATTTCGATCCCGTCTGCTATGAAGTAACCTCCCCCCACAGCGAAGATTGAATAATTCCGGTTAAAGGCCGTAGCGCCTCCAAATCCGAGGGAAAGCCGCGCGTTTCCCGCGGTAAAGGGCGTCGTTGACGCGCCTGATTCAGCGTTGGCCGCTGCTGGCAGCATCATGAGCATGAGGAAGGCGAAAATCAGCGTTCCGCGCCTATAATCGGTCATGGACTGCGTTTTTCCGTTCATAAAGATCATTTTTACCTTTCCGTAATACTGAGAATTGTCACAAGTCCTCTTTAAAGTATTTTGGATAGAGTTTTTGCGCGCAGATGTCGCATAAGCCGTGGCTGAATTCGGCGTCCGTATGGTCGCTGATATAGGCTTCTATTTGTGTCCATGCGCCCTTGTCGTCCCGGATTTTTTTGCAGTTGGAGCAGATCGGCAGGATTCCGCGAAGAGTCTTGATTTCAGCGAGCGCGTTTTGCATCTCTGTAATCAGTTCTTCCCGCTCCTGTTCGGCGTGCCTGCGCTCCGTAATGTCCCGCATGACGACGAGAGTAAATATTTCTCCGAACAGTTCATAGGTGGACGCGTGAACATCCATGACGAACTCAGACCCGTTCTGTCTCAGCCCCCGGGTTTCATAGACCGTGGGAACGGCTGCGCCCTGAGCCCGCCGTTGAATCCTGTCCTGGATCGTTGCGCGCTCGCCCGGAACGATGAGTTCCAGGACCGGTTTGCCGACCAGTTCATTGGTGGATGAGTATCCGAACAAAGCCGCATATGCCGGGTTGACGAATACGTGTATGCCCTCCCGCGAAACGCCGATGGCGTCGACTGAATTTTCAAAAATTGCCCTGAATTTGATTTCATTTGCGTAGCGCTCCTCCTCGGCCCGGCGGACGCTTATCTGATTATGCCGGAGCGAAAAAACCGTGATCACGACGATTAGGAGAAAGACGCTGCCGTAGATCATCGTCTCCCTGCGCCAGTCGGCGAATACGGCGTGCAGATCACGGCCGACGGTCACAATAAGGGGTTCATCCAGGCGGGCGGCGGCGGGATGGATTGTCCGAAGCGCCATTATGCGTTCTTCTCCTGCCTGGCCTGGCCGGTCGGGGACTATCATGAACTGTTGTCCGGCCCCGTGTGCGATGGCAACCCACATATCCGGAGCATACTGCACCGAGGCGAGCAGCGTTTTAAAGTACTCCGGGTCGAGAGCGGCGACAATGATGCCGTTGAACCCCCCCGTCGGTCCGGGGACCATGCGGGTAACGGTCATGACATATACATTCAGCACGGTGGTGTACGGAGGCGAAAGATACATCGTGACGGGATCCGGATGTCGGCGCACAATCTGGAAATATTCCCGCTGACTGAGGTCCCTGCCTATCAGTTCCGGCCGGCTGGATGCCCGGGCTATGCCCTTTGCATCGATGATGATCAGTGTTCGTACCTCCGGCATGGCTTCCTCTATGGTCTTCAGCATGATACTGGCCTCAGGCCGGTAGGTGTCCCTGGCCCGCCAGTACGGGAGATCGTTTACTATCCGCTGCATCGATTGGTACGTTGCTACCAGTTGATGGCTCAGGTTCTCGTCGATTACTCTTGCCTGGACCAGGAGACGGTCATGTTCAACGGACTCCGTCTTACGACGCTCCAGGTAGAGGTCGTATGCCAGCACCATCCCCAGCAGCAAGAGGATGCCGCTGGTCAAGAACCATTGTCTTCGATATTTTCTATCGCTGTCCGCGCTCATTTGCTCGTTACTCGATGCACCGTAGATTTCCAGCTTTTCGCTTTATCAGCATATCAACCTCGATCATCCCCGAACCTTAAACAGGAAAGCACAACAGGTATTAACCGTCATCGACCGGAAGACGCATTCGTGGCACGTCATCGAAATTACTTTGTCACCACGACGATCCCCGATTCGGTAATCGTGCATCCGCGCATCCGGTCCTCCCCCAAGTCGAATCCGATCTCCATGCCGGGCGGGATGTGAACGTTCTCGTCGATAATGGCCTTTCTGACCCGTGCATTTCTGCCGACATCGACGTTCTCGAAGAGGATGGAGTCCTCAATCAGCGCATAGCTGTGCACGCGGCAGGAGGGTCCCAGGATCGAGCGACGCACCGTCGCGCCGCTCGTGATGCAGCCGCCGCACACGAGGGAATCCAGGTTGTGGCCCCGCCGGCCTTCGTCGTCGAACACGGTTTTTGCCGGAGGAAGATTGCCCTGGTTCGTCAGGATCGGCCAATTGTAGTTGTAGAGGTTCAGCTGCGGGCTGACGCTGATCAGGTCCATGTTCGCCTCGTAATAGGAATCGATGGTCCCTACGTCCTTCCAGTAGCCGCGCTCATTGGAACTCATGCCGGGCACGGAGTTATCGATGAAGTTGTAGGCGAAGAGCTTGTCTTCCTGGTCGAGCATCATGGGGATCACGTGCCTGCCGAAGTCGAGATCGTCGTATTTGCGTTTGCCTTTTTTCAGGATGTCGATGAGCTTTCCCGCGGAAAAAATATAATTGCCCATGGACGCAAGGCAGGTGTTCCGGCCGGGGATCAGCGGCGGTTGTTCCGGTTTTTCCTGGAACGAAGTGACCGTAAGGTCCTCGCCCACGGAGAGGATCCCGAAGCGCCCGGCCTCGGCAGGGGGGACCTCGAGAGCGGCGATCGTGATGTCCGCTTTGTGCATGCGGTGGTACGACATCATCTGCGCGATGTCCATCTTGTAGATGTGGTCGCCGCCGAAGATCAGAACAAAGTCGGCGCCAGACGATTCAATGAACCGGAGGTTGTGATAAATGGCGTCGGCCGTGCCGGTATACCACTGCTCGCCGATATGGGTCGTTTCCGGCGAGATGGTGTCGTAGAATTCGCCCAAACCCACCCATCGTCCCCAGGACTCCTTGATGTGCTTGCTGAGGGAATAGGCGTGGTACTGGGTCAGGATGTAGGCCCTCCTGACGCCCGAGTTAAAAAGATTGGAGAGCACGAAGTCGATGATCTTGTACTTGCCGCCAAAGGGGACCGCGGGCTTGGGCCTGCCGATGGTGATGGGGCTGAGCCGCTCGCCCTTGCCGCCTGCCAGGACCATCGCGATGGTGTTTCGCGTGATGTTGCCGTTCACATACATGAAAGCCCAGCCTCCTTTTTTCGGGCAAAAACATCTATCATACAGAAATCATAGTCGAGACCGGACGAAATTACAAGGCCGAACCGAAAGGAAAGGTTTCCCAGTTGCGCAGTGTCCCAGTATAGAGTTACTCCGGTTGCCATTCTGACCGGAGCGAAGAAACTCGTATTTGCAGATCGCTTTAAGACCCTCCTCTTCGCTCAGCGTGGCAGTTTGGATAAAGAAGCATTTGAAGTCGCTGCCTGAGGCATCGGGCCTCATCCCGCACTTTGCCGGTCCTTCCCAAACATTTATTTGACTTCCTTCTCCCGGATGTGTTATGGATATGCTTCCTGCTGCGCTCCCGGATGCATGAACCATGACCCCCTTGATCTTCAAAAAAACCGTTAACCTGCCGTTGCCGTCCGACAACGACCGCAGGGCCCATGACCAGCGTCTGCGCGATGCGCTCGGGCTCGGCGCTCTTTCGGTCCCGTTGACGGTTACCCGGCGGCTGCCTGCGCTGGTGCAACATGCCGTCCCGTTCTCCTGCATTATCGGACGGGTCGGCGAACGTCATCGGCTGATCGATGTCGGCAACGAGCGTTCCTATTCCATCGCCCTCGACCTGGGGACCACCAATCTGGTCGTTCTGCTGTACGATAATATCGCGCAGAAGGACGTCCTGGTGAAAAGCAGGGAAAACCCCCAGGTCGAATTCGGAAGCGACATTATGACGCGCATGCACCGGACCATGTCCGGTAATGGAGAAGAGGTCTATGGGGTGCTCCTGAACGGGATCAACGGCCTGATCTTCGACCTGTGTAAAGAGGCGCGGGTCAACAGGCAGGAGGTCCATGCCATGACCGTGGCCGGGAACACGGTCATGACCCATTATTTTCTGGGACTCGATATCAGCACGATCCCGGTCGATCCTTTTCTGCCCGTGGTCCGGGCGCCCGGTTTTTTTACCGCGTCGGAACTGTCGATCGATATCAGCCCTGAGGCCGTCATCTACGTGTTCCCGAACGCAGGCAGCTATGTGGGCGGGGACATCACCGCGGGGATCCTCGTGTCGGGTATGGCGCAGTCCGACCGGATCTCCATCCTGATCGACGTGGGCACCAATGCAGAGGTGGTGATCGGGAACCGGGACTGGATGATTGTTGGCGCGGGAGCAGCCGGTCCTGCGCTTGAGGAGGGGATCATCCGCATCGGGAAACGGGCGAAAAAGGGGATCGTCTACGATGTTGAGATCACGAAAGGGAACATCTCGTGCAAGACCTTTGACCAGGGCACGCCGGAAGGGATCTGCGGTTCCGGCATGGTGAGCCTGCTGTATGAGCTGTACACAGCGGAGATGATCGACAGGAGCGGGGCGCTTATTGACGGCGCGCATGTCACGACCATCGACAACGAGAAGGCGTTCTCCCTCGACTGCGACTGCCGCGAGGCCCTTTATATCACCCAGAACGAGCTCCAGAATTTCATGAAATCCAAGGCAGCTATGTTTACGCTCCTGCTGGTGCTTACGCGCTCCGTGGGCATTTCTTTCAGCGACATCAAGGCCGTGTACGTGGCCGGCGCGCTCGGCACGGGCATTGACGCGAGGAAGGCAAGCGGCATCGGCATGCTGCCGGCGTGGCCCGCGGAGATCGTGAGGCCGCTCGGGAACTCTTCCCTTGACGGCGCGCGCCTGCTGCTCACGGACAGCGGTCTCGTCGATGCGGTCAATGTCATTGCCGACAAGATCACGTACAAGCCCATGCAGGACGACCCGGAGTTCATGAAGGAATATCTGGGCGCGGTGTTCATACCCCATACGAACCCGGAGATGCTGAAAGCCGGATGACGGAGTTTTCGCGGGTGAGGTAAATATGAAAAAAACGCAAAGTAAAAAAACAAGCGGTCTTTCACGGCGCGTGCATTTCCCCGGGGACGAGCAGCGGCTTCGCTGGCTTCCCGTGCTGCTCGATTCTTACGCTGCGATAGATACGGGCGTGGCCATTGCCGTGCGCGGGGAAGAGAAGCGAAGGAAGGTCAAGCTCGCCTGCACAAAAGGCTGCGGCAACTGCTGCGCGCACCAGAAAGACCTTCCTGTCTATCCCCATGAGGTGGTCGGCATTTACTGGTATGTATCCGAGAAAATGGCCTCTCCTCTGCGGGAGGTTCTGAGGTCCCGTCTCGCCGGCCATATGCCCGGGTCCGCCTGCCCCTTTCTCATCGACCATGCCTGTTCCATTCATCCCATCAGGCCGATCGGCTGCCGGCAGTTCAATGTTTTCGGCGCGCCCTGCGCGGAAGGCGAGGACCCGTACTACACCCGGCGCCACGACGTCCTGGACCCGCTCCCGGACTATACCGACCGTGCTTTTGCCGCGGTGCTGCCTTTCTATAATATGAAGGAAGACGACAGTGCCAGGGCTGTCAGGCTCATTCGCTCGCAAATCATGAATCTCCAGACCTATGATTGGAAAAAGCTGGTCGCTCTTTTAGACCAGACTGCAGCAGAAAAAAAGGAGTAAGGGGAATTACGACTCAGGCTTTTTGAATTTGTTCCTTTAGCGCTTTAATAAAATCCTCAGTACTTTTTCTTGCCCGGTATCTGTTCTCAATTTCGTTTCTTTCTGTCCGGAATCGTTCATAACCCGCTCGTCGCGCCTTTTCCACCACAGTCCAGTCATGACCGAGTGAAAAATCTGAATAGGCCTGCTTGATCTCCGGGTAGAGCACCTTCCGGTATCCTTCCATGAGCGCAATGGAGAGGGCGAGGGCGCCGTGGTCTTGGGTGTCGATGATCTTTTTGTACGGACCCTGGTCTGACGTATCGGCAATGAGGTCCTTGAGAGCGCGAAGGTAATGCTCCACCTGCCGGTCTCCTGCCAGGGCGAGGATGTTCTTCCATTCCGGCGCTTCTTCAACCGCTTCCGCGATTTCATGGGAGAGCAGCACTTCGGCATAGCGTTCGGCCATATTTTCCAGCCGTTTGTAAAACGTATCATCGACGAGCCGGCGCGGCTGGAATCCGTAGTGCGCAAAGGCGTCCTCAAGGGACGTGACGCGACGGATATTCAGCTCCGAGTGTTTGTACAGAAGAAGCATCATGAGCGCTTCGAGGCGAAGAAAGATGCTTCGCTCCTGCAGCATGCCCGGGGCTGTGAACAGGTCGCGCACCAGTTCTTTCCCCGAAGTGTAGACGGTGAGGCCGGAGAGCTCGCGCACGGACCGCAGCTCCGCAAGAAAAAAAGAAGGCTTCATGTACATGCCGTAGCCCGCGCCGTAGACGAACCCCTTAAGGAGCAGCGCCTCGTTGATTTCTGCAACAGCGAAGGGATGGTATGTCTTCCCGTTGACAATCAGGTCCCGAAACGTTTTCTGCTCCAGCTCCGGCCAGCGCCCTTCTTTCTTTTCGATCCATGCGCCGATTTCATCGCGCCGGATGTCCGCCCACGGCTTGAGCCCCTGTTCCGACCGGTACAAATCCCGGTACCGCATCAAGAGGCCGCAGACGGAATAATATCCCCAGAACTGGGCATCGGAAACGTCGCAGTTGAATTTGATGTCGCTAAGAAGAGCTTCGTTCATGCCGCATATTACCATCCCGGATGATTAAAGTCCACCCGGCGACGCCACGATGTCAGAGAAAACGATAATCTGGGCTATGTCGCCAATCGGCGTTATAAATAAAATTTGCGGCCGATTCTCCGGTGAAAATTTTACTGTGTGCCCGGCCATTCATCGGTTCCTTCACTTTTCTTCTCTCAAACGATGCCCAAAAAGTCCTTGCAACTGCTCAAAAAATAAACTATAATTCGCAAATCCCCTCAAGACAGGTTTCCGCTAACATGCCGAAAAACAAATTAACCGAATTGCGAAAGAAAATTGACGAGATCGACGATCAGCTCATCGACTTGCTGAACGAGCGCGCCAAGATCGTCATCGAGGTCGGGAACCTCAAGAAAACCGAGAAGCTCGATTTCCACGCGCCGTCCCGGGAGCGGGAAATCCTTGAACGCCTGGCTGCGCGCAACAAGGGTCCCTTTCCCCAAAACACCCTGCGGGCCGTATACCGCGAGATCCTTTCTTCCTCGCTGTCGCTTGAACGTCCGCTCAAGGTCGCCTATCTCGGGCCGCAGGCAACGTTTACGCACATGGCGGGGATGCAGCAGTTCGGCCTTGCCGCCCAGTACGTGCCGGTCGAGAGCATCAAAGACGTGTTCACCGAAGTGGAACGCGGACGGGCCGACTACGGCGTGGTGCCCATCGAGAACTCCACCTCGGGCGCGGTGATCTACAGCCATGACATGTTCATCGATTCGGACCTCAAGATCTCCGCGGAAATCATCCTCGAAGTGTCGCAGCACCTCTTGAGCAAGTCGGGCAAGCTCGAGGACATAAAAAAAATCTACACGATCCCGCCCGCTGCCGCTCAGTGCAGGCAATGGCTTGAGAAAAACCTGCCCGGTGTGCCGGTCCTGGATGCGCCGTCCACGGCCCGGGCCGCTGAAATGGCGGCCGATGATCCCACGGCCGGGGCCATTGCGAGCGAGATGGCGGCCGTGTTGTACGGCCTGCAGATCACCGGGAAAAAAATCGAGGACAACACCAGCAATATCACCCGGTTTCTCGTCATCGCCCCGAAGTCTCCAGGCAAGACGGGCCGCGATAAGACCTCGATCATGTTCTCGATCAAGGACAAGGTCGGTGCGCTCTATACCATGCTCGCGCCCTTTGCCGAAGCAGGCATCAATTTGAACCGTCTCGATGCACGTCCCTCGGGCAGAAAGGTGTGGGATTACGTTTTCTTCCTCGACATGGAAGGCCACATCGAGGATGAAAAGGTGGCTGCGGCGATCGAGCGCCTGCGGCAGGACTGCATGTTCCTGAAGGTGCTCGGGTCCTATCCGAGGAGCGGGTGACGGCCGTGAAGAGACTCCGGCCCGGCATGGAGCAGAGCGCAATGTGCAAAGAGCATGTGGTTTAGTTTTACCCCCGTTGCACTCTGCCCTCTGCGCTTGGCATATTCCAGTGTGAGGTACTTATTATGATCACGGTTTCGGACAATATCAAGAACATCACTCCCTATGTCCCGGGAAAGCCGATCGAAGAGCTTGAGCGGGAACTGGGGATCAGCGGGAGCATCAAGCTGGCCTCGAATGAGAACCCGCTCGGGCCGTCGCCGAAGGCGATGACGGCGATCAAGAAAGCGGTCGAAGGACTGAACCGTTATCCCGACGGCAGCGGTTTTTATCTTTCCCAGGCGCTCGCAAAGAAGTACGGCGTGGAAATTTCGCAGGTCGTTCTGGGCAACGGCTCGAACGAACTGATCGAGCTTCTCGTTCGCACTTTTGTTCAGCCGGGAGACGAGGTTGTTTCCGCGGACCCTTCTTTTGTCGTGTACAAGATGATCACGCAGGCGGCTTCGGGCGTGAACGTCGTTGTGACCTGCAAAGACATGCGGCACGATCTCGATGCCATGGCTGAGCGGATCACGCCGAAAACGAAGATCGTGTTCATTGCCAACCCGAATAACCCGACGGGCACGATAAATACAACAATCGAGATGGACCGGTTCATGTCCAGGGTCCCCGATCACGTGGTCGTGGCCGTGGATGAAGCGTACTTCGAGTACGCGACCCATGCCGACTATCCGGATTCCCTGGACTATCTGAAGGAAAACAAAAACGTGGTCGCGCTCCGGACCTTTTCCAAGATCTACGGGCTTGCGGGACTCCGGATCGGCTACGGCATCACGACTGCGGAGATCGCCGAGCTGTTGAACAAGGTACGGCAGCCCTTTAATACCAATTCGCTCGGCCAGATCGGCGCCCTGGCAGCCCTGTCCGACCGGAAGCATGTGGAAAAATCCGTTGCTCTCAATAATGAAGGAAAGCAGTTTCTGTATCACTCTTTTCAGCGGCTCGGCGTGTCCTATGTTCCCACGGAAACGAATTTTATCCTCTTCGAGAGCCCGCGGGACGCCAAGGAGTTATACAACGCACTCCTCAAAACAGGTGTGATCATCAGGCCCATGGGCGCCAAACGGCTTCGGGTCACGATCGGGCTGCCGGAGGAGAATGCGCGGTTTGTGGCTGAGTTGGAGAAGATCGTAAAGGCATAGCGCAAAGAGCAAAGAGCAAAGAGCAAAGAGCAAAGAGCAAAGAGCAAAGAGCAAAGAGCAAAGAGCAAAGAGACTGAATACCCTTTGCGCCATGCTCCTTGCACTATGCCCTTTGCTCTTTGCACCGAAAGGACTATCATGATCATTGTTGTAAGACCTGACGCTACCGAAGAGCAGATCAACCATATCATCAAAAAGATCAAGGACCACGGC
>JAJXTW010000244.1 GCA_021783455.1 Nitrospirota bacterium
CCACGGCTTGCAGGCCCATGTTTCCAAGGGCACGGAGCGGACGATCATCGGCGCCATCGGCGATGAGGCCATTCTGCAGAGCCTGCCGCTCGAAGCCATACCGGGCGTTGAGAAAGTGCTCCCGATCCTGAAGCCGTTTAAGCTCGCGAGCTGGGAATTCAGAAAAGAGAAGACGATCATCAACGTGGGCGGTCAGCAGATCGGCGGCAAGAGAATAGCGGTCATGGCCGGACCCTGCGCCGTGGAAAATAAGACCCTGCTGTTCGAGATCGCGCAAGAGGTCAAGAATGCCGGGGCCAATTTTGTCCGCGGCGGCGCTTTCAAACCCCGCACCTCTCCCTATGCGTTCCAGGGCCTGGAAGAGGAAGGGCTCAAGTATCTTGCCGAAGCGCGCGAACGGACCGGCCTTCCGATCGTTACCGAGGTGATGGACCCCCGCGATATCGACTTGATCGCGAAGTACGCTGATGTGCTTCAGATCGGAGCGCGGAACATGCAGAACTTCCGGCTGCTCAAGGAAGTGGGATTGTGCAAGAAGCCGATCCTGCTGAAGCGCGGCATTTCGGCCACCATCAAGGAATGGCTCATGTCCGCCGAATACATCATGTCCGGCGGCAATCACAACGTGATCCTGTGCGAGCGGGGCATCCGCACCTATGAAACGGCGACGCGGAACACATTGGACCTCTCGGCCGTGCCGGTGCTGAAACAGATGACGCATTTGCCTGTCATTGTGGACCCGAGCCACGCTGTCGGTAAATGGGACCTGGTGGCGCCGATGGCGAAGGCGGCAATCGCGGCCGGGGCCGACGGCCTCATCATCGAGGTCCATTCGAACCCCGAAGAAGCTCTCTGCGACGGCGAGCAATCGTTAAAACCCAAGAGCTTCAAACAGCTGATGGAAGAAATGAAGGCGATCGCTGCGGCAGTGGGAAGAGAAATATAGGAATTGCGGAATCACCCTGCATTCGCGTGGACACTCGTTGTCGCCGGGTGCAGGTCGAAATGCGGAATGCAAACCGTACTTGATAAAGTTGAAATAATCTATGCCAGTTCATTTTAACAAAGTCACTATCATCGGTGTCGGTCTGATCGGCGGTTCCCTGGCCAAGGTCCTGAAAGCCAAGAACCTGGCAAGCTCGATCACGGGAGCGGGCAGGAGCAGGGAGACGCTCGAACTTGCCCTCCGTCTCGGCGTCATCGACCATATGGGCCAGGGCCCGGTCCATGCTGTCGAGAACGCCGACCTTGTGGTGCTTGCATCGCCCGTCGGGACCTTCGAGTCTGTTGTGCGCGAGATCGGTCCGCACCTCAAGAAAGGCGCGATCTTGACCGATGTGGGGAGCGTCAAGGGAGAGCTGGTACGAAGGATCGAAGCGCTCCTTCCCGCAGGAGTCCACTTTGTGCCGGGCCATCCGATTGCGGGCAAGGAAAAGTTCGGAGTTTCCGAGGCGACGGAGATGCTGTTTCAGGGCGCCAAGTGCATCCTGACCCCGACAAAAAATACCGATGCCGCGGCGCTCAAAGCCGTGACCGAAGTATGGACAGCAGCGGGTGCGAACGTGCTTGTGATGGATCCCGAACTCCATGATAAGATTTTTGCCGCCGTGAGCCATATGCCCCACATTGCCGCCTTTGCCATGATGTGCGCAATAGCGGAGCTGAACACGGGGACCGAGGACTACATGAACTTTTCCGGAGCGGGGTTCAAGGACTTTACGCGCATTGCGGCCAGCTCGCCGGAGATCTGGCGGGATATTTGCCTCATGAACCGCGAAAATGTCGTGCAGATGCTTGACCGGTATTTGTTCTCGTTGAACAGGTTCAAACGGGAGCTTGTGACTGATGACGGGAAAAGGCTGGAGAAGCATCTCAAAATCGCGAGCGATGCCAGGCGGGGGCTCGGTTAAATGTCGGACCTTGTGATAAAGCCCTCGCGCGGGCTTGGCGGAGAGATCACGCTGCCGGGAGACAAGTCGATCTCTCACCGTGCGGTGTTGTTCTCGGCAATTGCGGAAGGCGATACGGCCATTAACGGTTTTTTGAACGGAGAAGATACCCGGAATACCGCGAAAGCAGTGCAGGCCATGGGAATTGCGGTAGAAGGTTTGGGCACGGAGCGCCTCGTGGTCCGCGGAAAGGGACTGGACGGTCTTACCGAACCGAGTGACGTGCTCGACCTCGGAAACTCAGGCACCGGCATGCGCCTCATGGCGGGTTTGCTCGCGGGACAGCGTTTTTTTTCCGTTCTCTCCGGAGACCAGTATTTAAGAAAAAGACCAATGGCCCGGATCGTGGAACCGCTCAGGCGGATGGGAGCAATCATCGACGGCCGTTCCCAGGCTAAACTCGCCCCGCTTTCCATCCGGGGCGGCGCTTTGAAACCCATTGAGTATGACAGCCCCGTTGCGAGCGCCCAAGTCAAGTCCGCGCTCCTTCTTGCGGGACTGTATGCGAGCGGAGCAACGTCGGTGCAAGAACCGTCGAAATCGCGGGATCACACAGAGCGGCTGTTCCGATTCTTCGGACTGGATGTCAAAGAAGAGGGGACGACCGTTACGGTACGCGGACGGCAGCGCCTTCGGTCCCCGGGGCCGCTCGACATTCCGGCTGACCTCTCGTCGGCTGCGTTTTTCATCGTTGCCGCATCGATCGTTCCGGCCTCGGACGTTATTATTAAGAACGTCGGGGTGAATCCCACCCGCACCGGCGTCATCGATGTTCTTCTGCAGATGGGCGCGGACATTACGCTCGACAACCAACGTGAACAGGCAGGCGAGCCGGTTGCCGACATCCGGGTGCGTTTTCGCAAACTGAAGGGAGTTCGGATCAACGGCAGCCTAATCCCCCGCGCGATCGACGAGATCCCGATTTTGGCGGTCGCGGCGTCTTACGCTTCGGGGAAGACCGTCATCAAGGACGCGGCCGAACTCCGGGTCAAGGAATCCGACAGGATTTCCACCATGGCTGCGGAGCTGCGCAAGATGGGAGTGAACGTGTCGGAGCTTCCCGACGGCATGGAGATCATGGGCAGGGACATGCTCGACGGGGCCGTGTGCGAGAGCAACGGCGACCATAGGATAGCCATGTCCATGGCTGTTGCCGGTCTTGCTGCTTCGGGAGACACGGTGATTCGAGATATCGGATGGATCGACACGTCATTTCCCGGATTCGAGCGGATCTTGCGCCAAGCGGCGTATTCATAAGTCATAAGTCAGGAGTCAGGAGTCAGAAGAACCTTCCTTCGCTCCTTGAACATAAGAATGAAACGAAACGGTTTAGTAATAGCTCTTGACGGACCGTCGGGGGCGGGCAAAAGCACGGTGGCCCGTCTCCTGGCGCAGAAACTCGGCTACCTATATATAGATACCGGCGCGATGTACCGGGCGATCGGCTGGAAGGCCAGGCACGAAGGCATTGATCCGTCCGATGAGAAAAAACTCGCAGACCTGTGTCAACGCACCGAAGTCTTGATCAAGAAAGACAACAGTGATCCCCGGGTCTATGTGGACGGCAGGGACGTGAGCAACGAGATCCGGACGCCTGAGATGGGGATGACGGCTTCCGCGGTGTCGAAATCAGCGGCGGTGCGGGCCCGGCTGCTCACGCTGCAGCGGGAACTTGGGAACAACGGCGGTGTCGTGATGGACGGCAGGGACATCGGCACCGTAGTATTCCCCGACGCCGACATCAAGTTCTTCCTCGACGCGAGCGCAGGGGAGCGCGGCCGCCGCCGGTACCTTGAGCTCAAGGCCAAGGGTATGGACGTTGATCTGGCGCGGATCACGCAGGAGATCGTCGACCGCGACCAACAGGACAGCAGCCGCATACTCGCGCCGCTCAAGAAGGCCGAGGACGCGCTTTTGCTCGACACGACCGGCATGAGCATCGACGGCGTTCTCGATGCGATGCTGAAGGTCGTGGAGAAGGTGAAGTAGCGAACCATGGAAATAATTCTCGCAGATAAGGCAGGGTTCTGTTTCGGCGTCAAGCGGGCGATCAATACCGCCTTCGAAGCAGTCGGCAAGACGCGGGTGTATTGCCTCGGGCCGCTCATTCACAATCCGCAAGAAGTCGAGCGCCTGCGCCAGGCCGGCATAGAAACCGTCGATGACTTCGGTTCCTTGAACGCAGGCGATACGCTCATCATCCGGTCTCATGGGGTGCCCCCGCACGTGCTTGAGCAGGCCCGCGACAGGGGGCTCACCATCATTGATCTCACCTGCCCCTTCGTGGG
>JAJXTW010000025.1 GCA_021783455.1 Nitrospirota bacterium
AATCCCGTGGTTCTCCATAACCGGTTTGAGCGCGGACAGAGCTTGGTCCAAAGGAATCTGCTTCGGCGCTCCGAGATAGAGATGCCCGAGGGGAACGTAATAGGCGTGATGAGGTTTTACTGAAAAGGAAATACCGACGAGCTCCGCCTGCATGGGGTCAATCGAGGTTGTTTCGGTATCGAAGCAGAACTCTTGGGCCGAAGCAAGTACGGCCACGAGGTCCTGGAGTTCCGTTTCTTCGAGCACTGCCTGATATTCCGCCTCTTGCCCCGGTTCCTGAGTAACGTATTTCAGCAGAGAGGGGAACTCAAGCTCCTTCAGCATCTTCATCAGCGCCGCATTGTCCGGCGGTTTCATTTTGAGGTCATCGTAATTGACGTCGAGCGGCACATCGGCCCGGAGCACGGCAAGTTCCCGGCTCAGGCGGGCAAGGTGGGCGAATTCCAGAAGGGACTGCCGGAGTTTGGGTTTGGTGATGTCCTTTGCGTGGGCAAGCACGTTCTCGATCGTACCGTACTGTTTGATGAGCGCTTGAGCCGTTTTTTCACCGATGCCGGGCACTCCCGGGATATTGTCCGCCGCGTCTCCCATGAGGCCCATGATCTCGATGACACGGTCCGGCGGAACGCCAAACCGTTCTTCCACATCGGAAGGCCCATAGATCTTGTCCTTGAGCGTATCATAGACTTTAATATGGGGACCGACCAGTTGAAGGAGGTCCTTGTCACCTGTGACGATGGTGACGCTCATCCCGTCAAGCTCCGCCTTTTGCGCCAATGTTGCGATCAGGTCGTCGGCTTCCTGGCCTGCCTGGACAAAAACGGGGATCCTGAATGCAGTCACGAGATTATGAATGTAGGGTATTTGCGGTACGAGGTCTTTGGGCATGGGCGGGCGGTGTGCCTTGTATTCCTTGTATTCAAGGTGCCTTCGCGTCGGCCCTTTGGGGTCAAAGACGATCGCAAGAAGATCGGGAGTTTTTTCCTTTATTACTTTGAGCAGCATATTAGCGAATCCGAAGACAGCATTTGTCGGCAGACCCGCTGAGTTGGAGAGGCCCCGGATAGCATAGAATGCACGGTAAATGTATGAATTGCCGTCAATGATATAAAAAGCTGTTTTTCCCGCATTGTCAGTTGATTTCATAGGAGTTGAGTATAGCTTAACTGTCTTCAAAAGACAATAATGAAGCATCTGGCGTGAAGCATCTGGCGGGCCTCACAGCATCGACTGATTGGAGACAGATAAATGATGATGAGCCTTGTTGTGAATGTGAGAATTGTCTACTGGTGGTTTTCGCTCAATTTGCTCGGTAATGCTCACGAAGTGATTTTTTTCCCGGTTATGAATGAGACCATAATTGCATGAAAAGTAATGGTAAAATGCAACAATTTTTTTGGTATTTATTTTGCAACGTAATTTAAAATATATTTTAGATATTCACTGGGGCCGTTATGAACTGCAATGTGCGAAATGCCAACTATGAGAGAGTCGTAGCTGTAATGGATAAGTTGCTTAAGGAACGGAATCGCAATGTTTGCGGTTGTCAACGATGCATAGACGATATTGCTGCAATCGCCCTCAATTACCTCCCTCCTCATTATTATGTCGAGGTCAATGAAGAGAAGGAAATCGGGTCCCCTTGGGTCATGATAGAAACCGCAGTAGTCGAGGCGATCAACCGGGTCCTGGAAAGTCCGAACCATCTGCACGAACCTTCCCAGAAATATCAAGCCTCACACTCCGCCGATCTGTTGAATCGGCGTGACAACAAATGAAACCGCGCTTGGTCCCTTCAGTTCAATAGAAAATATCGTTGCATTGCGGAAGAAAAAATCAGACCGGGAATGTAAACTGGATTTTCTGTCATTCGGAAACGACGCGAACTTGAAAAAAGAACAGAGAGAAAAAACAACAGGAATTTTTGAACACGGGACATGATAACAGCTGGGCCAGACTGGGGAGAGAACGCGCGTGTGGTCTGACGTGCTGCGGCAGCAGGAAGGGTTGCCGTCAGTTCACGGTCAGCTTGTGACGTAATTCACCTGATTTCTGCCGTTTCTTTTTGAAAGATAGAGGGCATCATCGGCTTTCTTGATGAACTCTTCGGGTAAGATCTCTTCAGCCCCGGCGACCGAGGCAACGCCGATGCTGACGGTCACCTTGCTCTGAAGTTTCTTTTCCGTGATCATAAAGACGGCATTTTCGACCGCTTTCATGAGCCGACTGGCTACCTTGACTGCCTGCTCCAGTTCCAGCCCGGGCATAATCACGGCGAATTCCTCGCCGCCATAGCGGCAGCAGGTATCGATGGTATGGCACCGGGTCTGGCTGGCGATAATCCTTGATAGTTCCTTCAACACTTCATCTCCGGCCTGATGACCATGGTTGTCGTTATACTGCTTGAAGTGATCGATATCGAGCATCATGAGAGAGAGCGGTTTTTTCGTCCTGCCCCGTCTGCTTATTTCCAGCAACAGCTTTTCCTGGAACATTCGGTAATTATACAGACCGGTAAGTCCGTCATGCTGGGAGATCCGCTGAATTTTTTCAAAGAGGAGCGCCTTCTCAATGCCTGCGGCAAGCTGGTGCGACAGGATGGCTAAGAAATCCATATCCTCCACGGTGAGCCCGTACTTGGATGAGTTGTCCATGCCGATGACGCCGATGGTCAGATTGTGTGCTTTGAGCGTAATGCCGATGTAGGAACCGTCTTTCTTTTCCTCTCCCGGATAGTGGATAAAATCATTGAGGGTATCGTAAAACACGGAAAGGTCGTGGATGTGAATGTGCTCCCCGGTTTCAACGATCCTTCCGGGGGTGCCTTGTCCAATGGCGATTGCCGTGTGCCGGTCCGGTTCGAGGCCGCTGTAAAAAACGAGTTCGAGCTTTTCTCTGCGTTCGTCTAAGAGATAAACCGATATGCCTTCGATAGGGAGGGCTTTTTTTACAATGCCGATGACCTGCTGAAGCATATCACGCAGATCGAGCACGGAGCCTATCGTCCGGGAGATGTTATAATGAACGTATATTTCGTTCAGTTTTTTTTCGAGCAGGTCCCCAAGAACCTTTTCATGAGCGCGGGATTTTTCGAGCTCCTTTTCGAGCTCTCTCACTTTTTCTTTTAAGTATTCATCGGCCATCGGTACCCCGTGGTTCCGCCCCGTTCACAACCTCATGGAAGCCTGCTGCCTTTTTGATGCTCCTAATTGGTTTTCGGCTGCGCAGGTTGAATCGGGATTCCTTTAGGCTGTTTCTGCGGGGCCGCCGATGCTGTCGTCGAGGCTTTGGTTGCCGGCGCTTCTTTTGACGCTCCCTGTTTTATTGCGGACGACGGGGTTGCGGGGGGATTCTCTATGATAATGACGGTCTTGTGATCCTTGAGCTTGAAGCCGATCTCAGGCTGCTTCGAAGAGTAGGCGGCGGCGACGAGCGCATCCTGGCTCACGCCGCTTTTTTCGAGATATTTAACGAGAGCCGCCGATCTGTCCGCGGCCAGGGTCCTCGCGTCCTTTGCAGGGATTTTCTTTCTTCCCTTGCCATGCGCGGGGACCGACTGCGTTGTGTTGCCGATCGTGATTATTTTCCCTTTTACTTTTTCATCTCGCAGAAGGGAGTCGAGAACCCGACGAAGCCTATCATCTTTGATAAAGGTATAGGACCCGGGCATAAAGAGCTCGTCTTCGGCGATGTTCACGATTACCTTGTTACCCGCGGTAAGGACTTCCGCCTTGCCGTTCTTGATTTCATTGCTCAAGCTAGAACTTACCGCGTCGACTGCAGGGCTGAGCCAAGCCGTTTCCTTGCTTTCCTTCTCTTTGATCTTTTTCAGTTCCGCTTTTGCCTTATCAAGTTCGGGGATGCCGGCCTTCATTCGTGCGTAATCCGCGGCCATGGGCTGGTAGTAGTTAAGATAAAAAAATGCGGCGGCGCCAAGCGTCACGACAAGCAATGCGATCAAAACATAGGTAACGATCTTCATAAGCATAATAGAGGAACCTCCCGATGAAAGGATAGATAGATCCGATATTCACAGCATCTAGCGTAAGTTGTTTATCATCTGTTCAATTCTGTCGAGTCCTTTTTTGATGCTGTCCATTGAGGTGGCGTAGGAAAGCCGGATATATGCGTCGGCGCCGAAGGCATCGCCGGACACAAGCGCTACCTTTGCCTCCTCGAGCAGGAGCGTAGCGAGGTCCGCCGAGTTCTTGACGACTTTCCCGTTCAGACTTTTTCCGAAGAGCGACGAGATGCGCGGGAAGGCGTAAAAAGCGCCGACGGGCATGAGACAGGACACTCCCTTGATCTTATTCAGCCGTTCAACCATGTACTTCCGCCTCTTATCGAATTCGACATTCATGGTCCCGATGAAATCCTGCGGGCCGCGGAGCGCTTCCACTGCGGCCTTTTGAGATATGGACGAAGGGTTGGACGTGCTCTGGCTCTGAATGTTCGTCATAGCGGTGATCACGTCTTTCGGGCCTGCCGCATAGCCGATGCGCCAGCCGGTCATGGCATGGGACTTGGACACCCCGTTCACGACGATCGTCAGGTCTTTGATCTCCTTGCCGAGCGACGCAATGCTGGTGTGCGTGAAACCATCGTAAATGAGCTTTTCGTAGATCTCGTCGGAGATCACGTACATATTGTGCCTGACAGCGAGTGCGGCGATGTCCTCGAGGGCCTTCTTATCATATGCCAGCCCCGTAGGATTTGACGGGCTGTTCAATACCAGCGCCCTGGTCTTTTTGGTGATGGCTTGCTCGAGCTTCTTCGCCGACAGTTTGAACCCTTCGGCCTCGGTGGTTTCCACGATGACCGGCAAAGCGTCATTCAGCAGCACCTGGTCCGGATAGGACACCCAGTACGGTGACGGGATAATGACCTCATCACCGGGATCGAATAAGGCCTCGGCAATGTTGTAGAGACTGTGTTTTGCGCCGCAGGAGATAAGGATTTGGGATTTATCGTATTGAAGTCCGTTGTCTCTTTTGAACTTCTCCAGAACCGCTTCCTTGAGTTCGTCGGTACCGCCGGCCGGAGTATATTTTGTGAAGCCCGATTGAATCGCCTTGATGCCCGCCTGTTTCACGTTCTCCGGCGTATCGAAGTCAGGTTCGCCGACGCCGAAATCCACGACATCGATTCCCTGGGCTTTCATTGCTTTTGCTTTTGCCGCCGTAGCCAGAGTGGGGGACGGTTTGATGGCTTGTGCTCTTTTTGCGATTCCCATGCTGTTAAACTACCCTTTCTTTCTAAAAAAAATGACGTGATACCGTTCAAGTTTTTTTAGCATAGAAGCAATGTAAAGTCAATGAGTTTCTTGGATGAACAATACACTGGGAATTTCGCCGGAGAGAGAGGGAGGAGATCTCTCCCGACGGCGTTTCCGATCTGCTCCCGGACCTCCCGGCACTCGGAGGTTGCAAATGGAAAGGAAGTATGATAGTATTTTTTCATTATGAGGAGGCTGCATGTTCGGATTTTTCTTGCGCTGGTCCATTAATCTTCTGGCGCTTGTCATTGCAGGATCAGTGATCCCGGGGATCAGGATACAAAGTCTGCAAATGGGCATTATCGCCGCAGGCATCCTCGGCATTGTAAATGCGGTCATCAGGCCGGTAGTGCTCATTCTTACCCTTCCGATCAATCTCCTGACACTTGGGCTGTTTACGCTGGTTATTAATGCCGCGCTGCTGAAACTTGTTGCCGATTTTGTGCCCGGGTTCGTCATCGAGTCCTTCCCTGCTGCGTTCTTTGGTGCCCTGTTGATCAGTTTCATCAGCTGGGTGGTGAATGTATTCGTAAGCGGTGACGGAACCTTCATTTTTATCAAGCGTGCAAATAAGAGCAACGGCCGGGGCCCGCACAAATAGCTGCTCTTCTACCATTAATGAACATCAGGAATAGCTGATTATGACGCATATGCACATACCGGACGGTGTTCTGCCCGTCCACCTTTGGCTGCTCGGCTTTGTTCTTATGGCCCTCGTTCTGGGGCTCTGCCTGCTTCGACTGAGAAATGCGGACCTGAAAAAAAAAATACCCCTGCTCGGCGCTGTCAGCGCCGTCATGCTGGTCGCGATGAGTCTTGAGATCCTGCCGCTCGCGTATCATATCAACTTATCCGTTGTCGCGGGCATTCTCCTCGGTCCGGCGCTGGGATTTATCGCCGCGTTTATTACGAACCTGATCCTGGCGCTCATGGGCCACGGCGGCATCACGGTCATCGGGCTGAATACCTTGCTTCTCGGCTCCGAGGCCGTTTTGGGGCATACCCTGTTTTATCTGCTCTCCCGGCGGATGCCGGTTTTCTGGAGGACCGCCCTTGCCACGATGGTGACGTTATGCATTGCAACCGTCGCACTCATCGGTATTGTGTCCGTATCCCATATTGATCCGGAACTCTTCAGTCACGAAAGCCAGGCGCCGGGGCAGGGGCTGTCGCACGAGGGGACCCTTTCGGTGTCGAGGTTCGCGACCATGGTGCTTACGCTCGGCTTTTTCGGCTGGCTGATCGAATCCGCCATCAGCGGAGCCGTGGTGGCTTTTATCGCCAGGGTCAAACCGGATCTTCTCGGGCACGCCCTGCATCGGGACAAGTTCGAAGGCGACAACAGGGGGGCGGTTCGGTGATCGATGTCGCACGGATCGATCACTGGGCAGCGAGCGGTTCCGGTCCTTTCCACCGGTCCTCGCCAATTGCCAAAGTCTTCTTCCTGCTGCTGGTGGTATCAGCCGCGGTCATCGCGAAAAGCCCCTATGCGCTGCTGGCGGGTTACGGTGCGCTGCTCGTGGTGGCCGCCCTTTCGGGGCTTCCCTGGCCCCGCGTCATGGCCCTCTCGTGGTACGCGGCGGTGTTCGCACTGTTGTATAGCCTGAGCATTCGCGGCGGATTCTGGATCCGCATGCTTTTCATCGTGAAGGCCATTACGCCTTCCTTTGCCATGCTCATGCTCATTGTAAGTACGCCCTATCCGAAAATATTTTCTTTGCTCAGCTCCGTTCTTCCCGAGATCATCGCGGCGGGATTATTTATGACGTATCGGACACTCTTTATCCTCCTCGATATGATGGATAATTTTGCGGCAGCCATCCGGCTCCGCGGAGGTTTTTCGCCGGGCAGTTTGTATAAGAACAGCGCCAATATATCGCAAGGCATTGCGATGCTGGTTGTCCGGGCCGTGGAACGGGCGTCGCGCATTTACGCAGTGATGGTGGTACGGGGATACAGCGGCAGCATGGCGGAAAAAGCTTCTGTCCGGCTGCACCCCGAGGATTGGCTTCCCCTCTCAACGGGCGTGGCCGTACTTCTGCTGGTGCTCCTCTGGAAATAGCCGTCGGTGCATGACGATGAATTTGTAAGAAGTCAAAATTTGTCGCACACGTTATATATAATAGAGAGCAATCTGTCAATGATTGATTGACGAGCGAATGATGAACAGTACCGCGATACTGCACCAACACGGTGCAAACACCATTGTCAGCGTGAGCTGCCTCAAGCATATCTACCCGGACACCACCGAGATCCATATGTGCGGTCTCGATTTCGTGGTGAACCGGGGAGAGCGCGTCGTGGTGCTCGGCGGGAACGGTTCGGGTAAAACGACGCTTCTTTTCCATATTCTCGGCTTACTGGCGCCGAACGAGGGCAGCGTTACCGTGTTCGGCGTGAACCCGGCAGAACGCTATAACGCTATCCGGGAGCGGATCGGGGTGCTGCTCCAGAATGTCGATGACCAGATCCTGTCCCCGACGGTATGGGACGACATTTCCTTTTCCCCGAGAAATTACGGATATGGAAAAGATGAGACAGCCAGGATGGTGGAGCAGGTATTGTCCGAGCTGGGAATACAGCATTTGCGCGACAAAATCTGCCACTATCTGTCCGGCGGCGAAAAAAGAAAGGTGGCCCTTGCCGGCGCTCTGGTCATGCGCCCTGAGCTGCTGATCCTGGACGAGCCCTTCGAGGGTCTTGATAACCGCTCGCGCACAGAGCTGGTGTCACTCCTCAATAATTACAACCGGGCAGGGATGACCATTATGATGTCCACCCACGACCTGAACCTGGTTGCGGCCTTCGCCGATCGCGTGTATGTGCTTGTCCGCGGGCATGGCGTGATTACGGCAGGCACCCCGTCGGACATCTTTATGCAGATCGATGCGCTGCGGGCCTCTAATATCGATCCGCCGCTTCTTACAGAGCTTTTTCTCAAATTGAGGGATCGGGGCGTGACCGTCGAGGTGCCCGTACGCATAGACGAAGCAGTGAATGATTTGGTCCGTCTTATCAACAACTGACACTCGGCCGGTCAAGGCCGACAGCACAAACGGAGGACAGGGGTATGTCGCAGCGCGGTTTTGAACAGAGAAAAGGTATGCTGATACTTCTCATCTCGCTGTTAATGATCGCTGTTGTTTTCATCGGCGCCGCAATAGGGCACTTTGCCGCCCGCGGCGATCAACGAGGTTTTCTCCTGTCGCTCGGGCTGATGCCGCTTGTCCCGCTCCTGTCGTATCTGCTGTATAAAAAGACGATTTTCCCTTCGTATCGCCGTTTGGAGGACGCAAACCTCGGACTCCACCTCAAACAGGAGGAGTTACTGGACACCAAGGACGACCTGTTTATCAAGTTTCTTGGCGTCTATGACGTCAATTATGCCGCCAATTCTCCGCGGCTGTTCACTGACCGGCTGACGGATGTTGCCGACATCACGGCCCGGGTCATGGAAGCCGATGCCTGTCTCATCTTTCTCTATGATAAAAAAAAGGACGATCTGATTCTTGCGGCAACCAATGGAGTGCAGGTCAATGCTATCGGAAAAGTCCGCATCTCGCTCGGTGAAGGAGTCGAGGGATGGGTCGGCAGGAGACTCGATCCGCTCATGTTGAAGGACTTTCATGCTGACTCACGGTTCCGGGAAACTCCCGGCCTCGCGTTCGGCGATTATACGTCGGCTTACTGTCTGCCCTTGTACGTGTATTCAAACGGCGCCCTGGTCGGGCTCATGGAAGTTTTATATCGTAAGACGAAGAATTTTTCCGATGAAGAAATCAACTTTTTTACGACGCTTTCCGGCATCCTCTCGACGACCGTCCAAAATGAACAAATGCAGGCCGAACTGCGGAAAATGAATATAGAACTGGAGCAGTGGATAACGGAAAAAACCGAAGAACTCCGGGCGTCGGAAGAACGATACCGGATCCTCGTTGAGAATGCCTGCGAGTCAATTTTCCTGCTTGCAGAAAACGGGGACGTGGTTTTTGCCAACGAACAGGCCGCCCGTTTGTCCGGGTATGCCCGGTATGACCTCCTGCACAAAAATTTGTTTGAGCTTTTCGTCCACCCTGCGGAAACTCGAATAATTCTCGGGGACGTTGCGCGGGGCCTTCAAAGCGATAGACAGGACGAATTTCGAAAAGCTGACGGCACGATGGTGCCGGTTTCCTTCAGCGTTGTGGGACTTTCCCTTATGGGAAAACATTTTATTCAGTCGGTGGTGCGTGACATCTCCTCCCAGGTTCGACTTGAACGTCTTCTCGGGGAGAAGGATCAGGAAATTTTCGCTCTCAAAACCCAGCTCAGCAGCAAGAAATAATTTTTTGTCTCCTCTATTCTCACGTCTCCATTTTTAGCCTTTACAGGCAACAGCACCTGTGGTATAAATTATGCATACGACAACATGATTGGTTGCCGTTCTTTATTATTTATGAACGTTATACGGATATTCAAAACTCTCGCACTGTTTCTCATCCTTGCAGCGGTCATCTACGGCGGATACCTTCTCTTACGCGGAACGGACATTGTCATGCCTTCACTTTTTCAGCCTGCTGCCGGTCCACGGTTGCTGATGAGCATGGACGGTTTCAGGTTCACGCGGTCGACGAACGGAACGGTGGCCTGGCGCATGCTGGCCGGAAAAGCCGATCTCTACGGAAACAAAGAAGCCAAGTTGAAAGACGTGGAGATCGTATTTGACAGTCCTGACGGCACCAGGGCGGCGAAACTCCTTGGGGAGACCGGGAGCATGGATACTGCGAGCGGGAACGCATCCATCCACGGGGGATCGAAGGCCGTCAGGATCATTACCAGTGACGGCTATCTGCTGACAACGAATTCCCTGTTCTGGAGGTCCGGCGAGCGTATGGTCTGGACGCCGGAACCGTTTAAACTGCTGGGCAGCGAGATTTATCTTGAGGGAGTAGGATTTTCGGCGAATGTGGATATGCGGTCTCTGGTGGTGAAAAATAATGTCAAAGCAGTGTTGCAGGAATAGCCTGCTCATCATTGCGGCGGTTTTTCTTGTAGCTGCGACGGGCGCAAAGACGGGGTCCCTCAACAGCGCCCGGGAGCCGGTGGTGATCACGTCAAACCGCATGGAAGCGGCTAAGTTGGGCGATAAGGTTACTTTTATCGGCAACGTGACGCTCAAAAAGGAGAGCATGACGCTTTCCTCCGACACCATGATCGTTTTTTACGATACCGGCTCCAAGGATATCAGACAAATCGACGCTCACGGCAATGTCATTGTTCACAAGGAAGGCCGGGTCGCGCTTGCGAACGATGCCTCCTACTACAGCGGCGAGGAAAAGATCGTTCTTACGGGAGATGCGCGTATCATCGAAAACGAAAACCAGCTCGGTGGGAAAAAAATCACCCTGTTCATGCGTGACGACCGCAGTCTGGTCGAAGGCGGCAAGGTTTTGCTCTATCAGGACAAACGGGAACAGACGTCGAGGGGAACGAACTCGAAATAATCTCACGGGAATCTATGCAGGCGCTTGAAGCAAAAAAATTGGAAAAGAGCTACCGCGGCAGAAAAATCGTCCGCGGCATCAGCTTGCAGGTGAATTATGGCGAGGTTGTCGGCCTTCTCGGCCCGAACGGGGCCGGAAAGACCACGACCTTTTACATGGTCGTAGGACTGGTGCGGCCGGACCAGGGCAGGGTGCTTCTCGACGGCAGTGATATTACGTCGATGCCGATGTACAAGCGGGCAAGGAACGGCATTGGCTACCTGCCTCAGGAGCCCTCGGTCTTCCGCAAACTGACCGTTGCGGAAAACCTCATGGCCATTCTCGAGACCATGGATCTTTCAACCCTCGAGCGGAAGGAGCGTCGCGACCAGTTGCTGGAAGAACTGGGCATCGCCCGCCTTGCCAACAGTGTGTCGTACACGCTGTCGGGAGGAGAGCGCCGTCGGGTCGAGATAGCGCGCGCACTCACACTTTCACCCAAATTTATTCTGCTCGATGAACCCTTCGCGGAGATCGATCCGCTTGCAGTGCAGGATATCCAGGAGATCATCTCTCTCCTGAAGAAAAAAGGGATCGGGATCCTTATTACCGACCACAATGTCCGAGAGACTCTCGCAATAACCGACCGGGCGTATATCATCAGCGAGGGGAAAATTATCGAGGCCGGATCGGCGGCGGAAATTACCGCAAGTCCGCGCGTGAGACAGTTTTATTTAGGCGAAACTTTTCGGTTATAATAGGAAAAGAGAGGCGCAGAGAGGAGACGGGAGTCTGAACCCGGGAGAAATCGATGATACGACTTCCCCCGACGTTTGTCGACCGCTTTCCGAATTCTGATTGAATCATGGAAGCACGGCTTGAACTAAAACTTTCGCAGAAGCTCATTATGACGCCGCAGCTTCAGCAGGCGATCAAATTGCTGCAGCTGTCCAGATTGGAACTTGTTCAGTCCATTGCGCAAGAGCTCATCGAGAACCCGGTCCTGGAGGAAATGTCGACCGAGAACGCTGATGAGGATGTCGCGGAAGGCGCTTCCGCATCCGAACTGCCGGCGCCGCAGGAGCAGACGGCCGAGAGCGCGGCGGAACCTGAGCAGGCGCAAGAGCTTAAAAGCGACCTCGAGGTCGGCCCCCAGTGGGATGAATATTTGAACGAGCTGGGAGACGGACGGGACTACGGAAATTTCGAAGCGGACGATAAAGAACTCCCCTCCTATGATCAGACCTTAACCCGCCTCCCGACCCTGAACGACCACCTGATCTGGCAGCTCCATCTCTCCACGTCGGACCCGGCCCAGGCAAAAGGCGGCGAATGGATCATCGGCAATCTTGACGAGGATGGCTACCTTCGATCCACCCTCGATGAAGTTGCCCAACAATCGGGGATAGCTGTTCCCGATTTGGAACGGGCGCTGGTATTGATCCAGAGCTTCGATCCGATGGGTGTCGGCGCGCGCGATCTTCGCGAGTGTCTGCTCATTCAGGTTAAACAACTCGACTTGCAGGGCACGCTCGTAGAGAAAATCATCGAGGGGTATCTCCCGGACCTGGAAAAGAGAAAATATCTCAACATCGCCAAGACCCTTGCTGTTACGCCTCAGGAAGTGATGGAGGCGGCGGAGATCATTATCCATGAGCTGGAGCCGAAACCGGGACGTCCCTATATTGCCTCCGACACGAACTACGTCGTCCCCGATGTGTATGTTATCAAGGTCGAAGACCGGTATGAGGTACAGCTCAACGATGAGGGGCTTCCGCGGGTGCGCATCAATTCCTACTATCGAAAGCTGCTGAGCCAGAAAGACAGTATCGACAAGGTCACCAAGGAATATGTCGAGGAACGGCTTCGCTCGGCGCAGTGGCTCATCAAGGGCATGGAACAGCGCAATAAAACGATCTACAAAGTGGCCGAAAGCATCGTCAAATTTCAGCTCGAATTTCTCGAGAAGGGCATCGCCCAGTTGAAACCGATGGTTCTCAAAGACGTCGCGGAAGACATCGGCATGCACGAGTCGACGATCAGCCGCGTAACGACGAACAAGTACATGCACACGTCGCAGGGGATCTTCCCCATGAAATACTTTTTCACGACGGGGTTTGCCGCGGGCAGCACCGGGGCCGAGATTTCCTCGCTGACTGTCAAGGACTCCATACAACGGATGATCAAGGAAGAGGACCCGGCGGCGCCGCTCAAAGACCAGCAGATCGTCGATGCCCTCAAGGGCCAGGGAATTGATATCGCAAGGAGAACCGTGGCGAAATACCGCGAGGAACTGAGAATCCCGCCGACCAGCGTCAGGAAACGAATGGGATAACGTCAGCAAACAGCGGAAGTCAATTTCAGAACGTTTCGGGACGCGAAGGTTGCATTCAAAAGCATTTGTGAGTTGGAATTTCTTTTACATCTAAGGAGGTTCGTATGCAGGTAAGCGTTGTAGGCAGGCACATCGAGGTGACGGACGCCCTCAAGCAGTATGCAACTGAAAAAATCGGCAGATTGGAAAAATATCTTCCGAAGACCGTTCAGGCGGTGATTACGCTGTCCGTTGTGAAAAAGGTCCACCACATCGCCGAGGCAGCGATAAAATCCAATGGTGTGCTGATCCAGGCTTCTGAAGAAACGGAGGAGATGTATTCGGCGATCGACCTGCTGATCGAGAAGATCGAACGCAGGGTAAGGCGGTACAAGGAGAAACTGGTAGACCACAAACATCATACGGGCAGGACCGAGGGACCGGGGACTGCGGCATCCTCGCCGACGGAAGACCGTATCCCGCAGATCATCAAGACGAAGCGGTTCGACCTCAAGCCCATGCAGCCTGAAGAAGCCGTTATGCAAATGGAGCTTCTGGATAAGGATTTCTTCATTTTTTCAAATGTCATTAACGGCCAGGTTAACGTTATTTACAAGCGGAAAGACGGAAATGTGGGTCTTATCGAACCTGCTCAGTAGGGATGGGGCTCTCCGATGATGATCAGAGACCTGTTGCAGAATGATTTGATTCTGGAAGAAATAACCGCGACGGACAAACTGGGCGTTATCCGCGAGTTTGCCGGGTTTCTGAAGTCGCGGGGCCGGGTGGAAAACGAGGATGAACTGGTGCGCGCCCTTGTCGATCGCGAATCTCTCGGCAGTACAGGTATCGGCGGAGGGGTGGCCATCCCGCACGGAAAATTAAAGAGCATAACGGACATGATCGTTGTCTTCGGCAGGTCGAGCAGCGGGGTGGATTTTCAATCCCTGGACGGAAAGCCGGTTTACCTTTTTTTTCTGCTGCTGACGCCCCATGATCAACCGGGAGAACATTTGAAAATGCTTGCCCGGATATCCCGTATCCTTAAGAATCAAGTCCTGCGTGAGAACTTGCGTCAGGCGTCCCAGCGGCAGGAACTGCAGAGGCTGATATTCGAGGAAGATCGCAAATATCCCCAGCCGCACGCTGAACTGTTGAAATGAAGGTTACGGTAAAAGACGTGGCCGGCGCCGCGAAGGTGCTGGCCGGGCGCAAGGGCATGGGACGGGCCATCTCAACTCCCCAGGTGAGCGCGCCGGAGTTCTCCGCTCTCGCTACCTGGAGAGGGGCCGAATCGGGCGTGCTCCATATCCGGCCGAGCCAGCTTGCCACGCTGTGCGCGCACCCTCCTAAAGAACGGAGAGGGCTCGTCAGCTCGCTCATGAAGTTGAAACCCGCCTGCATCATCGTAAACGGCGGACCGCTCTGTAAGGAACTGCTGACGAAAGCGGAGTCTTCCCGGATTCCCGTTCTGAAAACCGGAAGTCTTTCGAAGCTTACCCGTTCGCTGTCGAGCAGGCTTGTGCAGAAAGTCAGCCTGCACGGCGTGCTGGTGGAGATCTTCGGCCTCGGCATTCTCATTATCGGGGTGAGCGCAGTCGGGAAAAGCGAAGCAGCGCTCGACCTGGTGCTTCGAGGACACAAACTTATCGCCGATGACGCGGTCATTCTTGAAAAGAGCGAAAATGCCATAACGGGAACGGCGACCGATCTGGGCGCGGACCTGCTCCAGATCCGGGGACTCGGCATCATTAACGTGCGGGCGCTGTACGGTGAGTCGGCAACTGCGGAATCGTGCAAGGTAGGTCTTGTTGTTGAACTGGAAGAATGGCGGAAGGGACAGCATTACAGTCTCGTCGGGCTCCGCGAGCGGCGTTACCGGATCCTGGGCGCGAACGTGCCGTACCTGAAGTTGCCTGTCAAACCGGGACGGAACATGGCGACGTTGATCGAGGTCGCGGCCAGAAACCAGATGCTGAAAAACCGGGGGATCTTCACCGCCAGGGACATGAGCAAAAAACTCCAGAAAAGGCTGTCAGGATGAACGGGACACGGTTGGTGGTGGTTACAGGGCTTTCGGGATCGGGCAGGAGCGCGGCGCTCAAGGCCTTCGAAGATATCGGGTTTTACTGCGTCGATAACCTTCCGCTCGCGCTTCTTACCGCTTTCGCGGGATTTGCCGTGCAATCGGACCAGGCCGCCCGCTCGGCCATCGGCATCGACATCAGGGAAAAGGGATTCACGGACAAGTTCCCCGCTCTCTATGGGACGCTCAAAGCCCAGGGTTATACGATTGAAATGCTCTTTCTCGACGCTTCGGACCAGACCATTGTGCGGCGCTTCAGCGAAACGCGAAGACCCCACCCTCTGGCGAAGGGCACGACCTCTCTGCTGGACGGCATAAGGAAGGAACGGGAAGCGCTCGGCGAGGTCAAAAAGCTCGCGGACCGGATCATCGATACGTCGGACTACACGGTCCATGATCTGCGCCAGGCGGTCGAACGTCAGTATTCTGCGAGCGACACGGACAGGCCGATGGTGGTCACGTTGGTGACCTTCGGGTACAAGTACGGGGTGCCCTATGATCTTGATCTGCTTTTTGATCTGAGATTCCTGCCGAATCCGCATTTTGTTCCGGAGCTGAGGCCGAAGACGGGCGAGGACGCCAGTGTCCGGGACTACATCATGGCCGGCTCTGATTCAAAGGAGTTCCTGCAGAAGCTCCGGGAATTTCTCGAATACCTTTTACCGCGATACCGGCGCGAGGGGAAAAGCTACCTTACGATCGGTTTCGGGTGTACCGGAGGCAAACATCGCTCGGTGGCCCTTGCCGTTGTCGTGGCGGAGCGACTCAGGGAGAGCGGTTACGAGGTGATCGTCAAGCATCGGGATATGGGAGCCTGAGGGAGTTTTACGAGCCGAAGAATGCGATTGTTTGGAGAGTCGGCGGAACCTCTTGAAATCTCAACGGGGCGACGCCGGGTACTCCCTGCATTCGAAAACACCGCAGGCTCATTCGAAAGGAGACAGCAGTATGGTTGGACTTGTGGTGGTGTGTCATGAGGATATGGGCGCTGAACTGGTGAAGGCTGCCGAGATGATTGTGGGAAAAATCTCAGGAGTGGCGACTGTCAGTGTGAAGCAGGAAAGCGCCCCGGAACTGCTACGGGATGAGATCCAGGCCGCCATTAAGAAGGTTGACCGAAAAAAAGGAGTTATGCTGTTCACCGACATGTTCGGCGGTACTCCGTCAAACATCGCGCTGGCCTTTCTGGGGGAGACCACCGAGGTCGTGTCCGGAGTCAATCTTTCGATGCTCATAAAATTTGCAAATCATCGTGACGAGAAACCGCTGCCCGAGTTGGCAAAACTTGTTCAGGAAGCGGCGCAGAAAAGTGTCGTGATTGCAAGCCAGATGTTGAAAGGGAAAAAGTGAGCAGCCGGCGGGAATCCGGCGTCCTCCTCCGGGGGAAAGGGTAATGATCGTATTGAGCCGCATAGACGACCGCTTGATTCACGGACAAGTGGTCGAGGGCTGGGTGAATTTCCTGAAGGCGACATGCATCCTTGTTGCCGACGACGCCGTTGCGTCGAACACTCAGCAGCGTACCATCATGGAGCTGGCGGTGCCGCAAGGGCTCAAGGTTTTTATCGGACGGGTGGAGGAAATTTGCGGACAGCTGCTTGCAAAGACGCTCGATGCGGAGCGGGCCATCCTGCTGTTCTCCAATCCCACCGATGTGCTGCGTGCGCTCAGGGATGGACTTGAATGCCGGACCCTCAATGTAGGAGGGATGCACTATGTGCCCGGTAAACGAAAGCTCATCGACGTGCTTGCGGTGAATGATGACGATTTGAATGCCCTTAAGGAGATTGCCGCCCGGGGGATCAAAATCTGCGTCCAGGCGGTCCCGACCCAGCGACCGCAGCCGCTTGATAAAATCTTCGCCGTCTGTTCCGTGAAAGAGAAAAAAAAATAGTTCAGAGTGCAAAGTGCAGAGTTCACAAAGAGGAATTCAGCAGCCAGCGGTTCAAACTTTGAACACTGAACAAAAAAATTTTATATGCCGGTATTTGATTTGCACATGATCATCGCGGTTCTTGGTGTTGCGGTCCTGGGCGGACTTTTGGGTCTTGACAGGACCGCGGCCGGCCAATTCATGGTGTCCCAGCCCATCGTCGCCGGGCCGCTGACCGGATGGATTCTTGGCGATGCATCGGCCGGATTTGTGATCGGCGCCGTGCTCGAGCTGATCTGGCTCCTCGATGTGCCGGTGGGGTCCTTTGTTCCTGCCAACGCAACAGTCGGGGCCGTGTCGGCGACGGGCATTGCGGTCCTCGGCATGCCTGGGGGCGCCACCCTGCCGGTGATCGGCTTCAGCGTGTTGTTGACTGCGGCAATAGGGCCTCTCACGATGGGGGCCGACAGCCTGGTCCGGACGGGGAATTCGAAACTGATCGAGAAGGCGGTGTCGTCCACAGTCGGGGACAGGGCGCGGGCCATATCACGGGCGCATCTTTCCGGGCTCGTGGTTTTTTTTCTGAAGTCATTTGTCTTATGCGTTGTGATTGTTCCGGCAGGAGTGGCAGCCGTGCTCTTGCTGTTCGATCGCTTGCCCGGGACGGTCCATAGGGCCTTGGCGCTGTTCGTCAAGTTGCTTCCGATTGCCGGCGCCGCGCTGGTGGCGCGTAAGTTGTCAATAAAGGAGTTTGATCGGTTTGTGCTCATGGGTTTTGTGATTGCCGCGGTCTTCGGACTGCTGATCCCTGTTCCCTCACTCATCGTTGTGCTCTTCGCGGTGACGGCGGGATGGATCGGGGCCAGGTATAGTGAACACCGAGCGTAAACACATCGAGAATGCCGATTTCCTCAAAGTCTTCGGGAGAGCGCTGCTGCTGCAGGCGTCGTGGAGCTTTGAACGGATGCAGACCCTGGGGTTTGCTTTTGCCGTCGAACCGGTGCTCCGAAAGCTTTATCCGGACCGGAATGAATATGAAGAGCGGCTGAAGGTCCATTTGGAGTATTTCAACACGCAGCCGTACTGCGCTTCGTTCATTCTGGGGGCGGTCATGCGGCTCGAAGAAGACCGCGCAACAGGCGTGAATGCGGCGGCGGATGTATCAGGCCTGAAAACGGCCTTGATGGCGCCGCTCGGAGCGATGGGCGACAGTTTTTTCTGGGGAGCGCTCAGACCCCTGACCGCACTTATTGCCACTGCGGTTTTGTTGACGGGAGTATGGTGGGCGCCCCTTCTGTTTTTGGCGCTCTATAATATCTGGCACGTCGGCCTCAGAATAGGAATGCTGTACTGGGGCTACCAGAGCGGCGGCGATGCAGCGATGCTTTTGGCCCGATACAGCCTCACGAGGTGGGCCAAGCGGTTCAAGATCATGTCACTAACGGTGCTTGGGGGAATGATCGGTATGTTGCCGTCATGGAGACCGGAATTCAGGTTTCACGTGTCTGTTCCGGGTGTTGTGACGGAGATGGCCGGACTTGTCCTGACGTTTGCCCTGGTTTTCGTGC
>JAJXTW010000245.1 GCA_021783455.1 Nitrospirota bacterium
TTCCGATCTACGGTATCGACGACTTCCGGAGTCGAGCGGAAGTTCTTGTCCAGCGTCAGGATCTCCCGCGATCCGGCAGGGATGTTCTTTTCCATCTTTTTCCTGACGTCCTCGATCAGGCGGTAGTTCGCCTCGCGGAAGCGGTAGATGGACTGCTTTTCATCACCCACGACGAAAAGGGTGGGCCGCATGGGCTTGTCAGCGCCCTGGCCGGCAAAGATCTCTTCCGTCAGTTTGCTCACGACGGCCCACTGGATGTCGCTCGTGTCCTGGAATTCGTCCACCAGGAAGTGCAGTATTTTCCGATCAAGCCAGTAGAGGATGTCCGGAGATTCCTGCCCCTGGAGCAGCCGGTAGGCATGGATCTCGAGGTCGTCAAAGTCCAAAAGTCCCTCCCTGAGCTTCGCTCCCTGATAGTTCTCTTCGGCGCCCTGGTACAGGTGAAGCAGGCTCGCTGCCTCACGTCCCGCGCGCACGCGCGAGGAAAGCGTCATAAGCGCACCGAGGAGCTCTTGAACATGAAAAAAGGATTTTTCATACTCATCGCGAAGTGCGCCGATAAAGGCCTTTTTCGAGATGGAGGGCTTCTTGCGAGGTTCTCCTCCCGCGGTAAAGTACAGCGGCGCAAGCGTTGCCGCAATCCGAAAAGCAGCGTCTCCATCCTTCGCCGCTGCGAGCAGCAGGTGCTCGTGCCCCCTGTTTTCGTCATAGAGGCCGGCCTGCGAGCTGAGCGTCCGTTCCATCTGATGAAAAGAATTCAACCAGTCGGGACTCGCAATGAGCGCCGTAAGGTCTGCTTCAGCCTGCTCAATGCCCATTCCCCGGCTGACGGAGCGCCGTAAACCCTCGGCCCCCCCTGCATCAATTTCCAGGCGTTTGAGCTTGCTCCTGATGGAGATCAGAAATTCAATTGTCGCAAGGAGCTCATCAACGGTAAAATCCTGAAGCGGGGCCATGACCCGGGGATCGCGATCGAATTGTTCAAGCGCATCTTCGACGCTTTTTTGCACCTTGTAAGCCTGGTCCCTCGCATCGAGCACGCCGAAGTCCGGCGGCAGTCCTGCCTCGAGCGGATAGCGCTTCAAGAGGTTCATGTAGAAGGAGTGGATGGTGGATATGCGAAGGTCCTGCCTGCCGCGAATGATCTTCTTGAGCATGGCTTCGGGCAGATCATGCATCACGCGCTCTTTGATCTCTGCAGCTGCCTTGTCCGTGAAGGTGATGGCCACCGCCTGGTCGATATTGAGTCCGCGCCGGTCCAGCACGTCCAAAAGGGCCAGGTAGCGTTCCTTGAGCGCGCGGGTCTTGCCCGAGCCTGCCGAAGCCGAGAGGTGAACGGACTTGCCCGTGTCCACGGTTTTTTGCAGGGTCTGGTCTTTAGGGTTCATCGTCAATTCCGCACATCATCCCGTTTTTGCAATAACGACACCTGTTCTCGTCCTGAGGTGTGGCGGGAAAATCGCCGGCCAGGATGCCCTCGACTGCTTTCCGCGCCCTATCCATGCTCAGCTTCAATATGTTCTCGAACTCCTGGGCGCTTTTTGGACTGGCCTTGGGCTTTGAACAGGGATGGTCCGCACAGGCTTCCTCGTTAAACAGCACGACATCGCGCGCTCCTGCACCGGTCTTTCCCGCAAGATCATAATAAACAAGCCCGATGGGTTTTTTAAGATCAGGAACAGCGTCCTTCAGGGCCGATTGCGCCATGACCGCATAGAGCGGAAGCTGAAAAATTTCCTGGTCAGCGTTCATTTTGGGCAGCGGGTACTTGCCCGTTTTGTAGTCCACGATGAGGAAGTCGCCATGGGGGTCAACATCGATGCGATCGATCTTTGCCGAAAGCGCGACCTCTTCGCCGTTCGAAAGGACGAGGCCATAGTGTTCTATTTTTCGTTCAAGATACGCGGGGCGCATGCCTTGTTTCCAGAACTCTTCCTCCGCATCGAGAAACCGTTCAGCCATAATGGCGAGGAACTGTTGCTTTTCCCTGCGGTTCCGGAAGGTGTCGGCTTCCTTATCGAATTCCGCGTCTGCGAACTTTTTCAACAACGCCCGTGCGCTGTCCCTGGCGTCCTTCGTGACCGGTTTGCTCCAGGAGCGGTAGAAGTTGAACAGGACCGCATGAACCTTGCTGCCGCGGTCCATGGGCGAAATGTCTTCGGTCACTTCCTCCAACGGTTTAAGACCCAGAACGAATGTGACCAGGTAGTCGTAGGGGCACCGGAGGTAGAGGTCCAGCTCCGTGACTGAAAATTCGCGTTTCCGATTCGGCGGGACCTTTGGGATCAATTCCAAGGGCGCATATTCCATCGCCTTTTTGATTCCCGGCAGGCCTTCGATGTTTGTATTGAAAAGATCCGGCAGCATCGACAAGTCTTTTTCAAGACTGATTGCCTTGGCTAGTTCGGGAATGCTGTGGCTTTCTTCTATCCTCAGGCTGAACTGGATGCCCGATGTTTTTTCGATGCCTTTATTGATCAAGCCGGCATTCTTGAGCGGCGTGAGTTCCTCCAGAAACGGCGACGGCACGACGGGCCTGTCTCCTTCGTTTTCGGGCCAGGTGAGCGTGACCCGATCTGCCGAGAGCAGGAGCCGGTAGAAATGATAGGCGGCGCCCAGGCGCGCCTTCTCCAGGGTGCGCACGCCCAACGTTTCCAGCGTGTGCTCCGGAAGAAAGATATTTTGCGGCAGGCGCTGAGGAAACTTGGCATCGATGAGCCCGCCGAGGTAAATCTCTTTCCAGGCACGGCCCGTGCTCTCTTCCAATCCCAGGACCTGGACCCCGCCCTCGTCCTCGGGCGGCACCTGGAACCGTACGTGCATAAGCGTTTTTTTGAGAAGAAAAAACCATTCGTTGAACGTGTACTGATAATCGGGAAAAAGCTTCCCGGCCCGGCTGAGCGACATGAGCGTGTCGGCAAGTTTTTTGTAGGCTTGCAGGTTGATGTTCAATGGGCCTTTGATGAGCGCCACCCGCGAAGGCAGTCCCGACCAGGTCATAAGGCGCGAGAGCCGCTCCATCCATGATGAAAGCGGGGCGGCGTTCTTTTGGGAGAAGGGTTCCAGGGACGCAAAGAGGTCCTCGAGCGGGCCCGTAAGGATGTCGTTTTCATTGGGAAGAGGGAATTTGAGCGTTGACAGCAACCGGTGTCTCCCGCCCGTGATGCGCCTGCTGCGCATGAGCCTGTCGAGCGCGGATGCGAGCGCCGGTGTTCCGCCGAATTTCAAAAATGGCGAACTGAAGATTCGAAGGAGCGACGGACCGGAGAAATCCTCCTGGCCCGCGCGGAGCAGCGAGACCACCGCCGCAGCCACGGGCGACGTGCTGAGCTGCCTGCCGAGGGCGCGGTTGTACGGGATGCCGTAGTCCGTGAACAGCTCCTCGACGAGCGGGCCGTACTCATCCAAAGCGGGAAAGGTCACAAGGATCGAGTCGGGCGCCGCGCCGTTTCTGAGAGACGTTTTTACCTCCCGTGCGATGAGCGATACTTCTTCGCGGGCATTGATGGCCGAGAGCGCTCGCAGGTCCTTCGAAAACGACGATGCATGCGGGGCCTTCTTTACCGACTCCTCGAAGGTCCTGTCCGAGAACAGGACCGAGGCGAGGAACCGCTCATCCGCGCTTGCTGCGACACCGCTCGCTTCCGGTGCGGCAGGTAAATAAGAGAGAAACTCCGCGAGGAATCTGAGCGGATGGAAATCCGCGGCTCCCCTGATCATTTCCGGTGAAGAAACATGGAGCAGGCACGTGCAGTCTCTCCGCTCAGTCACCTTCCTCAGGATGTCGGCTTCTCTTTTTCCCGCATCGGGGACGCCGTCGATAATGATTCTGGTGTAACGGGCAAGCGCGTCAGGGTCCGCGTGCGCAAGGACGTAGGCTCGCATGCCCGCCGGGTCCGTGAGGTTCCTGTCCTTAAGCACTTTTTCGTAAGCACGATAGATATCGACGAGCAGGGTTACCTGCGGTTTGTCCGAATATTCCTCGCCCGTGATCCTTTGCGCAAGCTCCCCGGCTCCGACCCCCGCCGTGGAAAGCTGTTCGATAGTTTTCGCAAGCGCCGCGGAGAGCGCCGGAGCAAGCAGATCGGGGTGTTGGCTGAAGAGACGGCTGTTGGCGAGACGCTCCTTCACAAGGCCTTCGAACAGGACCAGCCTGCTGTTTTCATCGATCAGCCGGGGACCTTCGAGAGGCAGATAC
>JAJXTW010000246.1 GCA_021783455.1 Nitrospirota bacterium
CCTTGATCGTCCCGGTAAGCCGCGCACCGTTGACCAGGTACATTGTCACGGGAATCTTTTCCTTCCGCATCTGGTTCAAGAAAATGTCCTGGAGATTGACCTGCGACTTTCCCATCCACCCCTCCGGAAAAACGTCCCGCGCCGATTCACCTTATCGGCCCCGGGACAAAATAATTTTTGTAATCTTATACCAAGTTATTTGAAATTTCAATGTATTTCTTTATCGTATTTCTTTATCCGCTCCGAGATCCCCTCTCCTGAATCGAGTCCCGAGATGTCTACCCAGGTGGCCTCGGGCTCTCGCCGGAACCAGGTGAACTGGCGCTTGGCATATCTCCTGGTGTCGCGCTTGAGCAGGGCCACGGCCTCGTCCCGGGAAGTCCTGCCGAGGAAATGCGCCAGGAAATGTTTATACCCCAGCCCCTGCATGGATATCAGGTCAGGGCTGTATCCGCGCTCCATCAGGGTCTTGACTTCCGCATCAAGACCCTGGTCCAGCATGGAATCGACGCGTTTTTCGATGCGCGGGTACAATTCGGTTCTGCCTCGCACCAGGAAGAGCAGCCGGAATCGGTACGGCCGGTCCCCGAACGCATGGTCACGTTGAAATTCCGAAAGTTTCCTGTCCCGGAGATAATACACCTCCAGCGCCCGCACCGTGCGCCGCAGATCGTTCGGATGGATCTTGACCGCAGCTTCGGGATCCACTTTGACCAGGTCCGCATAGAGCGTCCCCGGCTCTGCCTCCGCCTCCCGCTGCAGCAGGCGTTCGCGCAATTCGAGGTCTGCCGGCGGGCCGTGAAAGAGTCCCCGCGTGAGCGCACGGATGTAGAGCCCCGTCCCCCCCACAACGAGAGGAACCCCGCCCGAAGCAATAATGCCGTCGATGGCCGAACGCGCGTCGCGGAGATAATCGCCGACGCTGTACGGCTGGTCCGGTTCCACGATGTCGATCATGTGGTGGTAAACGCGCCTGCGCTGCTCCTCCGTCGGTTTGGCCGTTCCGATGTCCATGCCCCGGTAGATCTGCATGGAATCGGCGGAGACGATCTCCGCACGGAGATCCTGTGCAAGCAGAATGGACGCATCGGTCTTTCCGACAGCGGTGGGACCGGCGATAATCAATATGTTGTTGCGGTCAGTCATAACGCATCTTCACTGCGGGTTCCTGGGCCTGCCATTTTGATGTGCCTGAAAAGAGGCGAGGGGCGTACACAGCTTCGTTCGACCCGACTATATTCGTTTAAACATCTTTCGGATCTCGTCTATGGAAAAACGGATGATTGTCGGCCGCCCGTGCGGGCAGGTATGCGGCATCCGGCATTTAAAAAGATTGTGCAGCAGCGCATCCATCTCCTGGTGATCGAGGCGCCGGTGAATTTTGATCGCCGGGTGGCAGGCCATCACGCTCAGGATCTCGTCGCGAAGCGCTTCCATTTTTTTGCTGCTGCCATGGACGTTCACTTCGTCGAGCACGTCGAGCACGAGCTGCTTATAATCGGCTCCCACGAGAAGTGCGGGCACCGCCTTGATGACGAAGGTCCCGCCGCCGAAGTGCTCCACCGCGAATCCGAGCTTGTTCAGCTCCGGGAGATATTCGAACAGCAGTCCGCTCTGCGCCGGCCCGAGTTCCACCTGGTCGGGTACCAGCAGGTTTTGGATGGGGACCGCCCCCCCGATGAACTGGTCCTGGAGTTTCTCGAACAACACCCGCTCGTGGGCCGCATGTTGATCGATGATCGCCATACCCTCTTTCGACTGGGCGACAATAAAGGAGTTGTGAACCTGCGCAAGGGGCACAAGATCGTGTTCGGGAATGAGCGAGGCTTGAGGGTGCAGACCAGCGTCCACCTCCTTCAGCGAGGCATCTCGCCCCGGCTGCAGGGCCGTGGCGGCAAGATCCCGCTTCCGGCGCCCGAAGAAAGAAGGAGCGTTTTGACCGAAAGCCGGAACGCTTCCCGGAGACTGACCCTTCAGGTAATCCGCCAGAGATTCTTTCACCCCCGCCTCGTATACTCCCGTTGCTTCCGACGTTGCGATGACCGGCATTCCGTGCGCGCGGAGCCCTTCACGGATCACGTCGCGGAGAAGGTCATGTATCTGCGATTGATTCCGGAACCGCACTTCCGCCTTGGCAGGATGCACGTTCACGTCCACGAGGGCAGGATCGATGTCGATGAAAATGAAGCCGACCGGGTGCCGGCCGCGCATCAGCATGTCGCCGTAGGCGCTGTAGAATGCATGGGTCAGCGATGGATTCTTCACTGCGCGGCGGTTCACGTAAAAGTCCTGGTAGGTGCGGTCCGCGCGGCTGTAGGCCGGACGTCCAATAAGACCGTGAATGTGGACGTTGTCCCTTCCGCCGGAAAAGGACATCACGTTTTCCGTTATTTCATTTCCGTACAGCTGGAAAGCCCGTTCCTTGACGCTCATCGAAAGCGGGAGGTCGAGGACCGGCTTTTTGTTGTGCGTGAGTCTGAACCCGATGGAAGGATGCGCCATGGCCTGTCGTGCCACCGCTGTCAGAATGTGCGAAAATTCCGTGGCAACGCTTTTCAGGAATTTGAGACGGGCGGGAGTGTTGTAGAACAAGTGGCTGATTTCAAACGATGCGCCTTGCGGAGCCGCGGCATCAGCCAGGGATTTCACTTTTCCTGCTTCTATTTCGACCATGACTCCGGAGGAGCTGTCCGGCGTGGAGGTCAGCATCCTGACGTGAGATACCGACGCGATGCTGGAGAGGGCCTCGCCTCGGAACCCCATGGTGCGGATGGCCTCAAGATCAGCGTCATCACTGATTTTGCTCGTTGCGTGGCGCAGGAACGCGGTCCGGGCGTCTTCCTTGGACATACCGCTGCCGTTGTCCGTGACGCGGATGAGCCGCGTGCCCGCCTTTTCGATGTCGATGAAGATCTCGGTCGCGCCGGCATCGATTGCATTTTCGATCAGCTCCTTGACAACCGAGGCAGGCCGCTCAACCACCTCGCCGGCGGCGATCTTGTCGATGACGTGGTCGGGAAGAATTTTAATTATTGAAGGCATAAGTCAGATATCAGAGGACAGAGGACAGAAAACAGACTAGTGCGTTGATAATAGCTTTTAGTCAGCAATCTGTGATCTGACTTCTATATTCTCTCAGTATTTCAGTTTCGCCTTTTCCTGGTTCGCAACAACGACGATCACCATCTTGTCCGGATGGAGATATTTTTTCGCTACCCGCTGGACATCGTCGCGGGTAATTCCCTTGATCATGGACAGGTACTTCTGGGGATAATCGAGGCCCAGGTGGTATATCTCAATTGAGGTGAGCATGCCGGCGATCTTGGCGGAGGTGTCCATTCGAAGCGGGAAACTGCCGCTCAGGTATGCCTTGGCGTCAGCAAGTTCTTTTTCCGTAACGGGCTCATCCTGGATCCTGCGAATCTCCTTCAGCGTCTCCGCGATCACGTCATTCGCCGATTCATTCTTTGTTTGAATAACCACCGTAAAGGCCCCCGGCTCCTTCCGGGCTGCAAACCCGCTGTGCACGTCGTAGGCGAGGCCTTTGTTGTCCCGGATATTGTCCATCAGGCGCGAGGAAAAACCGCCGCCCCCCAGAATATAATTCATGACCATGACAGCGTAAAAGTCGGGGTTCTCTCTGCTGATGCCCACATGCCCCATGTCGATATTCGCCTGGGCCACGTCTTTGTCGATCTTTTGAACAACGGTCTTTTCTATTGCCGGAGGCGGGGCCAGAGCAGGCAGCGGCGTTCCCCTCTTCCGCCACGGTTTAAAGTATTCATTCAACAATGCAACGATCTCTTTTTCGGACACGTCCCCGACCACGGCTATGATGGAATTCTCCGGAGTGTATCGCGCAGAATAAAAATCAACGATATCCTGGCGGGTGAGCTTCGGAAGAGAGGAAGCGACATCGTCATTCGTCCTGCCGTAGGGATGGTCTCCGAACACGGCCTTCGCAAAAGCCTGGCCTGCGACGATATCCGGCTCTTCCTTTTGACGCCTGATCTCGGCCAGCGTTTCCTTGACCTTGCGGTCGATCTCCTTCTGGTCGAATATGGGGTTCAACAGAACGTCGGACAGCAGGTCAAGGCCGGTGCGAATGTCCTTCTTCAGCACCCGGAGATTGGCCGAGGCAAAATCCTCTCCTCCCCCTGTGGAGAGCGAGCCGCCGATAAAATCGATCTCCTG
>JAJXTW010000247.1 GCA_021783455.1 Nitrospirota bacterium
CGGCCTGTCGTTTCCTAACGTTTGATCGTGTTCGCGCTTTTTAAACCGGCCGGAAGGGGGTAAGGAGGGCCCGGGTATTCGATGCGTAGGGTGCGGGCCGCAGGTGAACGATATCAAAGCAAAATGAAAAAGTTAAGCATTAATGCCCTGCCCCCAGGATGTTCCTTTCATAGGCCATTACCCGCTCACGTTCCTCTGCTATTGACAGCGACTCAAGGTACTTCTGCATCTCAGCAGCATCGGGAAAAGCAGCCGGGATCCGGGCGTCAGGGACGCAGACAACCAGGACAGTCCTCACCAGATCCATCACGCTGAATTTGAGCAGTTCGCGAATTCTTTCAGGCGTCGCCTGTTTGAGCCAGAGAGGATCCTGGTGATACCATCCATGGCCATGAGGAGCCAGGGACGCCGCGTCGATATCTTTCGTTTTTGCTGCGATCATGCCTTGCTTGGCTGCAAAAGCGGCAACATGAGTGCGGAGAAGCTGGATCCCCCGGACCGCCGGATTGGAACAGATGCCGCCCTTTCTCCAGGAGAGCCTGCAGAACCGTGAAAGATTGATTCCGCAGCAGTACAGCCAGCTGTCAGGGCCCAGTTCCGGTTCCTCCCGGACCACCACATACAGGAAAGCGTTTTTGTACTCGAATGAACGGATCGGCGCGGATTGCATGATCATCATCCTTTCTTTTACGGAGTGCTCTCCTCCATTTTAAGCCCATGGTTCGCCGGGGAATATTCTCCGAGCTTCTTCCCGCTCTTCCGGTCGATGACCAGAACGACATTCTTTTGCGGATCTTCTGTTTTATAATAGGCCCAGACGACATTGAGTATCTGTTCCTTACCATCCATCGACAACGCGAGGAATTGCCGGCCGACCAGCACGCGGGTAACAAGACCGTTGTCCTCGATCTTCGAGATGATGCCGAGCGCGAGCGCGCCCTGCATGAGGGAGCGTCTTTTCTGCTGTAATTCCGGATCGCCGCGATGCGCTGTTGTTGTGCCTGCTGAAGCCGCCAAGGGAAGGGCCTTCGCGTTCGCTGCGAATACCAGGACAACCAATCCGATCCCGAGAAACCATGACCCTGTGGAAGACAAATGCATTTTGACCTCACTCCGGAATACTTATTAAGGGTCTCAAAATAGACCGAACATAAGTAATGCTCTGGCTTTGCAGACAACCCATCCGCACCCCGACCCTCCCCTTGAAAGGGAGGAAAAAATTTTACTTCTCCCCCTTCAAGGGGGAGATTGCGAGGGGGATGGGCGGCTTTCAGAAGTCCATATTATTTTGAGACCATTAATAATCTGCCCTAAAATGTTCCTATTGACACCATATCAAAAGACCGGACCCTATTGCCCCTCACTAGCTGATCACGCTGTCAGCTCAATAAGCGCCCAGGGACAATCTTTGTTTCCAAAAAATCCATCAAGCCGTTGCTTGCCGTTGATACAAATACTTTTGGAACCCCACAAACACCCTTCCGATCTCATCCGGTCTGCCCAGATCGGCAACCGCGTCGGGAATGGAGTCATGGTATTTCAGTTTCAGCAAAGGCGACAGCTTCTCCTGATCCAGCTCCTCAACGCCCTCTTTCACATATTGCGCCAACACAAAATCGAGAAAAACCTGCTGCTTGTCCGTGAAGCTGGTATGGATCTTCCTCTTTGCTCTCGTTGCCCGCTCTTCCCGCGTGACCGGCTCCAGGGCAAAAGCAACGTAAGCAAGCACGTCGAACAAATCGCTTTTCTCAGCGTCAATGATTCTCTGCATCTCGGCCATCTGATCTTTGCCAAAATCGTTATCCGCTAATCTCGCCAACAGAGCCTTACGCGTATCAGGCGCGCTCCAAATTTGACGCAGTTCTTCTTCGTTCTTGAAGAACTCAGGAAGTTTACCGAAAAGCGCTTCCAAAAACTGCTGCGCAGACATGGGCGTACCGTCAGGGTGCCAGAAGGTCGTTGCTATCATGTGCTGAATGGTACGTTCCTTGCCGTCGGCAAGTTTGATTTTGGCTTTTTGCTTTCTTGAAGAATCGGTCGTTGTTTCTTTGGCTTCTCTAGGTCCTATAGGTCCCATAGGTCTTATAGGAGGAACCAAAGGCTCAATCGGTTCACCGTCCCATTCCGGGTCATTGAAATGGTGATGTGCTTTCACGAAGTCATAGATAGTGAAATAATCCTTGCCATCATACAGCCTTGTACCGCGTCCGATGATCTGTTTGAACTCGATCATCGTATTGATCGGCCTCATCAGCACGATATTGCGGATATTGCGTGCATCCACGCCGGTTGAAAGTTTCTGCGACGTGGTCAGGATAGTGGGGATGGTCTTTTCATTATCCTGAAAGTCCCGCAGATGCTGTTCGCCAAGCAAACCGTCGTTTGCCGTCACCCGCTGGCAGTAGTTCGGGTCAGCGCTGTCCTTCATCTGATTGATCAGGTCTCGGACCGCCAACGCATGCGCCTGATTCGCGCAAAAGACCAGACTTTTCTCCTGCTGGTCGATCTGCGACATGAAAATCTCGACTCGTTTCTTTTCCCGCTCCTTGATCTCGATGATCTTGTTGAAATCGGGCTCCTCGTACCGTTTGCCGTATTCTATCTCACCTTCCATAACTCGATCATCAGGCGTATACACATACTCATCCAGCGTGGTGGATATCTGCTTCACCCGGAACGGCGTAAGATACCCGTCGTTGATACCATCCTTGAGCGAGTAGATATACACCGGCTCGCCGAAATACTTGTAGGTGTCCACATTGTCTTTACGCTTGGGCGTGGCAGTCAGACCGAGCTGTACAGCAGGTTTGAAGTAGGTGAGAATGTCCCGCCAGGTACTCTCGTCATTCGCCCCACCCCGGTGGCACTCGTCGATAACAATGAAATCGAAAAAGTCCGGCGGATACTCGCCGAAGTACGGCGTCTCATTCGGTCCGCTCATGAAGGTCTGGAAGATGGTAAAGAAGATACTGCCGTTGGTTGGCACCCTCTCTCTCCGTCGAATCTCATCGGGAGAAATCCGCACCAGCGCATCTTCAGGAAAGGCGGAAAAAGCGTTATATGCCTGGTCAGCCAGAATATTACGGTCGGCCAGGAACAGGATGCGCGGTCGCCGCGTAGGCTCGCCTTTTTTCTTCCAGTCAGTCAGGTTCCAGCGGCTATGAAACAATTTCCAGGCTATTTGGAAAGCGATAAAGGTCTTGCCTGTGCCGGTTGCCAGTGTCAGCAGAATGCGCGATTGATTGTCGGCGATGGCCTCCAGCACCCGTTCGATTGCAATGTCCTGATAATAGCGCCCCTGGAAGTAACCGCCCCGGTCCTCGAATGGCACAGCGGAGAAACGGTCACGCCAGGCGTTCTGCTCCGCGAAGGTCAGGTTCCATAGTTCATCAGGCGTTGGAAAACTTGGCACTTCCGCTTCTTTTTTATAAGTCTTAGGGGTCGTATGTGTCCCATAAGTCATATCTATCTGATAAATCCCCTGACCATTTGTAGAGTATGCCCAGCGAACCTTCAGCATGCCCGCATAGTTCTTCGCTTGAGCAACCCCTTCGGTCAGTGCTTCATCCCACGCCTTGGCTTCCACCACCGCCAGCTTGGTATTGCGATACTCCAGAACGTAATCAGCAGTCAGCGCCTTGCCCCGCTTGCCAAGGCTTTCGATGCGACCCAGCGTGATCGGATACTCCCGCCGGATGCGGCTGCCATCGACCACACCCCAGCCAGCGGCTTTAAGCGCGGGGTCGATATGTTCGGCTCTGGTTTCGGCTTCGTTCATGGTGGCGTCCTATAATTGACCGGTGAATGCTTGATCCAGCAACGATTTTTTCAACACATCGAGTGCAGCAAGCTTCTGCTGGTAGATGGATTTGAGGCGCTTGGTTTCGGCAGATATTTCCAACAACTTTTTAACAATAATGTGTTGCTGAGGCAGCGGCGGAATCGGCAAGACAGCCTTTTTAACGAGGTCGCCGCTGATATTTTTGACGACAGAGCCACTCGCCAATTGAGCAAACTGCTCTTGCACAAAACTCGATGAAAGTAAGTAATAAAAGTGCCTGGTCCGCTGAATCTGTGGATGATATAAGAGGATAAGTTTAAAAAGAGCAAAGCTTTCCAAATCAGTGTAGGATGATTTCCGCCAAGAAGATCACCGCACAGAGAAGGGAAAGCAATGCTCAT
>JAJXTW010000248.1 GCA_021783455.1 Nitrospirota bacterium
CTTTATGATCTTGTTCAAATGTTCCACATCTTTAATATCGATAGTAAAGTTAAGCGTGGCCTGGAGGTCCTCGCCGGTAAGTGCTTCAGCGTGGGTAATATTGGCTTCTGCGGCGCTGATCGACGATGATACGCTGGCCAGAAGCCCCGGCTTGTCCTGGGTCTTCACCGAGATTTTAACGGCATGGGCCGTGGTATGCAACTCTTCCCAGGCCACATCAATGAGCCTGTCCTTATCAAAGGTGAGTTCGCCCACGTTGGGACAATCGGCCGTATGGATCGACACTCCCCTGCCCCGCGTGATAAAACCGATGACTTTGTCTCCGGGAACGGGATTGCAGCACTTGGACAGGTGAATAAGCATGTTGTCCATGCCGCTGATTTTCATGCCTCCGCTTGAGGCTTTTGTCTGTTTCTGATGGGGTTTTTTGGGAAGAGGCTCGACGTGCGGTTTTTCCGGCGCAAACTTGTTCGCCACCATATGCGCCGAGACCTTACCGTAGCCGATGGCCGCCAGCAGGTCGTCAAGCGTGTTGTGGGACATCTCATTGGCTATTCTAAGGAGCTCCTCGGACTTGAACGCCTTTGAAGGGCTGAGTTCGTGTTTCCGAAGGTCCTTCTCAAGGAGCTCCTTGCCGAGCAGGATGCTTCTTCTTCGCTCTTCCGCCTTGAGCCAGGCCTTGATCCTCGTCCGCGCCTTCGACGTCTTAACAAACTTCAGCCAGTCACGGGAGGGCGTATGGCCGGCCTGCGTCGTGACTTCGATCTTGTCGCCGTTGCGCAGGACGTGTTTTAAGGGGACGATCTTACCGTTCACTTTCGCGCCCACGCACTGGTGTCCTATGTCCGTGTGGACGCTGTAGGCAAAATCCACCGGGGTTGACCCCTGTGGCAATTCCTTTACATCGCCGCGGGGAGTGAACACATAGACGACGTCGGGAAAGAGATCTCCCTTGACGGTATCCATGAACTCCTTGGCATCGGGCAGGTCCCGCTGCCATTCGAGAAGTTGACGAAGCCAGGCAAACTGCTGTTCTTCTCTCTGGCTGATGGCCGATTTTTCCTTGTAACGCCAGTGCGCCGCGATTCCTTCCTCGGCAAGACGGTGCATCTCTTCCGTACGGATCTGGAATTCGACCCGCTCGCCTTTGGGACCGATGACCGTGGTATGCAGCGACTGGTACAGGTTGGACTTGGGAACGCCGATAAAATCCTTAAAACGCCCCGGCACGGGAGTCCAGAGCGAGTGAATGAGCCCGAGAATTGCGTAGCAGTTGACCTTGGTGTCGGTTATGATCCGGATCGCGATCAGGTCATACACATCTTCAAAGGATATGTCCTGCTTCTGCATCTTCTGGTAGATGCTGTAGAAGTGCTTGGGTCTGCCCTTCACCTCTCCCTTGTATCCGTGCTCAGCCAACTGGCGCTTCATGATCTCGATGAGCTCGTTGATGTAGGTTTCACGCTCGATGCGCCGCTGGTTCACCTTCCCGGAGAGGTCGTCGTACGCCTCGCGGTTCAGATACATGAAGGAGAGGTCTTCCAGTTCGGTCTTGATCTTCGAAATGCCGAGACGGTTCGCGAGCGGCGCGTAGATGTCGAGTGTTTCCTGGGCGATGCGCTTCTGCTTTTCCGGCGGGAGCGATTTGAGAGTGCGCATGTTGTGGAGCCGGTCGGCCAGTTTGATAAGAATGACGCGGATGTCCTTGGCCATGGCCACGACCATCTTGCGGAAATTATCGGCCTCGCGCTGCTCGCGGCTCTGCAGCTCCATCTGGGACAGCTTGGTCATGCCGTCAACGAGCATGGCGACCTCGTCGCCGAACATCGCTTTGATCTCTTCCAGGGTGGCGGTCGTGTCTTCGAGGGTGTCGTGCAGAAGGCCGGCGGCCACGGTCGCCGCGTCGAGTTTTAAACCGGCGATGATGGCCGCCACTTCGATCGGATGGTTCAGGTATGCCTCGCCGGAGAGGCGCGTTTGCCCCTGGTGCGCCCGCGCCGAAAAGATATACGCGCGCTGCAGCAAATCGACATCGGCGTCGGGGTGGTAGCTTTGGATCCGCTCGACTATGTCATCCAGGCGAACTTGAGGCATGTTTTTTTAACTCCGGTTAACAAGGACCGCATTTCACAGAAGCACCAGACTCAAATCGTCAAAATACGGGTCGTTGGCGATTGGTATTATTCGTCGTCAACGATCCGATTTTTATGCTTTGGAATTCTCCTTGTCGGCTTTCATGTCCTTTATGTCCAATTCGACCGTGGTTGTGCCGTTCCAGACGTTCAGCCGCGGGGTGAACACCGCGGCAAGCCGTGCTCCATCCCGCACCTGATTGCCGAGCTGGCTACCGCGGTTAAAGGCAATGGCGCCCATGGTCGCGCCGTTTCCCTGTTTCAGGCGAAGTTTTAAATGCTTGCTCCCCACGATTCGGGATGCGACCACTTCAAGACCCCGGGTGCCGAGCCTCGGCTCAGGATTCCCCTGCCCAAAGGGAGCGAGCTTTTCGATCTCCCGAATCATATCAATCGTCAAGTCGTTGAGCGTTACAGCCCCGTCCACGGACAACGTACGGACGAATCCCTGAGGCCCCATGCGTTCCCGTACAATGGCGCTCAACCGATCACGGAACAACGGAATATTTCCCGGCGCTATGCTGAATCCGGCAGCATAGGTGTGGCCGCCGAACCCGAGGAGCAGATCGGAGCAGGCACACAATCCTTCGTAAAGATTAAAACCGGGAATGCTTCTTGCCGACCCTTTCCCGACGCCGTTCCGCACACAGATGAGCGCCGTGGGCCGGTAAAATTCCTCTGCGATCCTTGAAGAAACGATGCCGATAACCCCCGGGTGCCACTCATCCGACGAAAGTACGATGGCGCCCAGGGCTGACAGGTCCGTACGCAGGCACTGCTGCCGTGCGTCCTCTCTGATGGTTTCTTCGACAGCCTGCCGTTCCTTGTTCACCCGGTCGAGCACGGAAGCCAATGCCATTGCCTCTTCAGGGGAATCCGTCGTCAGCAGCCGGAACGCCGTGTCAGCCCGTTCAAGTCTGCCGCTGGCATTGATCCGGGGGGCCAGGGTGAACCCCACGGCGCCGACACCGATCTTTTTGCCTTGAAGCCCCGTTACCTGCTTCAAGGCAACAATGCCCGGCCGGCCGGAGGTCGTACTGGACGACAGGACCTCCAGGCCGTGCTTCACCAGGATCCGGTTCTCGCCCATGATCTTTCCTACGTCCGCGACTGTTCCCAGGGTCACCAGATCAAGATGGGACCGGATTTGTTCATCGTCGGTCCCTGTCCCCTGGAGAGCCTGTACAAACTTAAAGACTATGCCCACGCCGGTCAACCCGCTCACGGACAGACGATCTGCGGAAGAACACCCCTGAACCACAAGCGCGGGATGAAGGATTGCATGGACCTCGGGAAGAGCAACTTCCGAATCCGACAGCCCCTCCCCGGGCCCGTCCTTGTTCACTCCCGGACCTGGCGCTTCCCGATTCGGTTTGTGCAATTCGTGGTGGTCGGTAATGATGAGATCGAGGCCGAGGCTGCAGGCTGCCTCTGCTTCGCGGAAGGCCGTTATTCCGCAGTCCACGGAGATAACAAGACCCGCGCCTGAAGCTTTGATCTTTTCCAGTGCTCCGGCATTTAAGCCATACCCTTCGGACATACGGTCCGGGATATAGCTGATCACGTTCGCTCCGAGTCCCTTGAGCGCAAGATACAAAAGGGATGATCCCGTAACGCCGTCCACATCGTAGTCGCCATAGACCACGATCTTCTCGTCTTTTGCGATTGCCGTTCTGACCCGGGTGACGGCAGTGTCCATCTGGCTGAATATTCCGGGATCCGACAATGCGGAAAGCTCGCAGGAAAGAAAGGACCGTGCTGCCTGCGGATCGATGATCCCGCGATTCGCCATCAGCCTGGCAATCAGCGGGTGCAGCCCGGCCTGGTCCGCGAGCATGTCCGTAATGCCGGCATCAGGCTCTGCAAGGACCCATTTGATGCGCACGGTTTATCCTTTATCCTTTTTTATTGTCATTATTGTCGTTCTTTTCTTTTTTAGCCGCATCCTCCGGGCCGTCTGACAGGCCTTTTTTGAACCCCCGGATGGCTTTTCCCAGTCCTTCACCGAGCTGCGGCAAACGGCTTCCTCAGAAAACAAGTAA
>JAJXTW010000249.1 GCA_021783455.1 Nitrospirota bacterium
GTTCTGCAGCGCCCCGGCCTGGAGCAGGGCTTCTTCGGCCTGCTTGCGGGCGGTGTTGTCGGTGCCGATCAGCAGATAGCCGATGATGGCGTCCTGCGCGTCGCGCAGGGCCGTGACGGACACCACCGCGGGGAACCGGCTGCCGTCCTTGCGGATGTAGGTCAATTCGTAGATGTCTTCGATCCCGCGCGAGGCCTTGAACACCAAGGCCTCAAAGCCGGGCGTGATCGTCGTCCCGAGTTCTACGGAGAGCGCCTTGGCCCGCGCTATCACTTCCTGGGGATCGGAAATTTCGGCAGGGGTGATTTTATTCAGCACTTCGGCGGCGGTATAGCCCAGCATGCGCTCGGCGCCGACGTTGAATATCTGGATTACGCCTTTCGCGTCCGTGGCAATGCTCGAGAAATTGGCGCTGTTGAAAATCGCGCTCTGCAGCGCCCCCGCTCTAAGCAGAGCCGCTTGTCGCCGGCCCTCGGTGATGACATCCACCGCGTCAGCGGCCTTATCTGAGCTGAGTTGTTTTGACGTGCTCATTTGGGAAATTCTCCGGCTTCCTGCAATGGTAAAACTTCCTCCCGGACTTGCGCCCGCGGGGAAAACGGGTTTCCGGGTTTACAGGAGGTCATTCAATGCCACGTTTCTGCTCTTCGTCAGGCTTTTGAGTTTCTTTAACGCCTCACTCTCGATCTGCCTGATGCGCTCCCGCGTGAGGCCGAACTGTTTGCCGATGTGCACCAGCGTGCGGGGCTCTTCGCGGTTAAGACCATACCGCAGCTCGATCACTTTGCGCTCGGTGCCGGGCAACTGGGAAAGCCACTCGTTGATGTGTTTTTGCCTGCGGCCGTCATCATACGAGTTGAGGGGTGAAGGTTCATTGTCGTCGCTCAGCACGTCCTTGAGGGTATCTCCTTCTTGATCACTGATAGGCGTTTCGAGAGAGTAGACGTCCCTTACTACCTGGGATACGGCCCTCACCTTGTCGGCGCTTATCTTCATCTTCGCGGCGATCTCCTCAGTGTCCGGCTCGCGACCGAGTTGATGCGTCAGTTTCTTCACGGTGCGTGTATACTTACTGACGATCTCCGAGACGTGCACCGGAAGACGGATGATCCTCACCTGGTTCACGATCGCCCGCTCGATGGACTGCTTGATCCACCACCACGCATAGGTGCTGAACCTGAAGCCGCGCTGGTACTGGAATTTATCGACCGCCCGGATCAGCCCGAAGTTTCCCTCCTCTATGATGTCCGGAAACGGCAATCCCCGGTTGATATATCGTTTGCCGATGACGATCACGAGCCTCAGGTTTGCCTCGATCATCCGCGCACGCGCTTCTTCATCACCCTGCCCGACCCTCTTCGCGAGTTTCTGCTCCTCCTCGAAGGTAAGAAGCCGGGTCTTCCGGATATCCCGCAAGTAAAACATGATCACGTCCGGACCGCCCGGTGAGGCGGCATCTCGCCTGCTTGTTTCGTTTCCCTCATGTTCCCGCCCGTTTTCCTCCAACTCGAGTTCCCGGACCGTCACGGCATCATCCTGTTGCTCCCATTCACTCATCAACGCTCCCTTCGACTGCTGAATTGTTTCGGAGATGTTGCACTCTCTCGGTAATCGGAATTTTTACCTGCTTGACCGATGCCTCTCAGTGCAGGTACGGTTTTTTCGCGGCATTGCTTGCCATTGCAACAGAAAAGCCCGGCAGCTTCCGCAAAAGCAGCGCCTTCTCCGTGGCCGTAAGCGTTGAATCCGGCCCCGTGTCCGCCATCTCCTTCGGAAGAGCTGCCATTGTTCCAATCCGCATATGGCCTTCTCCCATGAGCTCGGACAGCGTTTTTCCATTCGTCTGTTCCACAAGGGCCAGGGAATCTTCCTGGTCCATGCCGCGCGTCATCTTGATCCACGCAAGCCCGCTGATGACAAAATAGAGCATCGTGGCGCAGCCAAAACCCATCAAAAAAGCCTGCACGAGACCCCGGTCCATGGCGTACCTCCTTGATTATGAGGGACATTGCAAAACATCTTGAGATTCGCAGCGTTCGCATCATTGTTTGTTTCCCGTCTTTCTCTTCGCTCTTTGGCAATGCTATTTTCCTTCGGCCTCCTCCTGCATTTTATTACCTGCCTTTTCGATCTGCTGTCCGCTTTCTCCACCGTCTTATCGATTTTCCTGCCGGCGTGCTCTGCCGGACCCTCTTGTTTTATACATCCGGACAGCCCCGGCAGCAGGCCAGTCATGACCAACGCTGTGATGACAATCCGGCATATTTTCATCATTTGCATTTCCTTTTGCGACAGGAATTCCCCGCGCGGAATTAAAACCGTCATCATGTCTTCCTGACGCTGATGCTTCCATCACCTGTTCCTTTACATAGTTCAAATACTTCTGAATATCCTGGCTGGTCCAGTCTGAAGGCTGCTTACCCGTTTGTGATATAAATTGATCCAGGAGCTTCACAGGTTATCTTCTCCCTCTGCGGCGCCAATTCGATAAACCGCCCAAGTTCTCAGCGGCAACTTCCGCGGGACATGCTGTCCGTCGTACTGTTCAACGACGTCTTCTTCCATCACGCGCGCGCCGCCTTTATCGCCTCCGCCCCTGCGGTGGACGCAATGGTTTCGAACCGGATGTCCGGCGCTGTTTTGAGCATGCTCATTGCCCCGGTCAGAACACCGAAACGCTCGGTCCGCAAATGATTGTCCAGGTCATCCCTGGTATTCCACTCCTCCTTGAAGAGGAATATGCCTTCATCCTCTACATCCACATAGCAATTGCAGCTTACGCAGCCCCGCTCGCGCCGGATCGGGTTGAGTATTGCTTTCAGCGTTTGAAGGACCTCTTTCCTTTTTTCGTCAGGCACCGTCATTTTAATGGTGGCTTCGATCATGGGCGTTCTCCCTGAGATGCGAAGCGAGAAGGCCCCCTTGCAGTCACCCTCGGCGGCTTTTGCAGGCCGAAACAGCTGACAGGTAAGAGAGCTCCTTGTGAAGTTATTTCCATCATGTCTTCGCCCCCCGATATTCTACAAGACTTTTCTCCCCTGAATGATCCTGATCAACACCACGACGATTGCAACGATGAGCAGAATATGAATGAACCCTCCCATCGTGTAACTGCTCACCAATCCGAGCAGCCAGAGAACTATCAATACGACCGCGATCGTCCACAACATTTACCCCTCCTTACCGCCGTCACGGAACTTATGGTCGCGCTCTTTCCTCCGTCAAACCAATGGGCGCTGCATCCTATTTCACGACAACTTCAAAAAGGACCCGCATGTTGGCTTTCGCTTCTTCCGAGTTAATGTCGCCGGGCTGCACTTCATACACCGCCGGCTTTGTCCTGCCGTAACCGATGATCGTGATCCGGCCCGGATCAATCCTTTTTTCGATCAAATAGTCCCTGACCGCATTGGCCCTTCTTTCGCTTAATTTTTGGTTGATGTCTTCCGTGCCTTTTGCAGAGGTATATCCGGCCATACGGACGTGCATTCCGGGGTTTTCTTTCAGGATCCGCGCATCCTTATCCAGCAGCGTTTTCGCTTCCGGGGTAAGGGTGGACTTATCAAAATCGAAATGCGTGTCCCCGAAAACGACGACCTTCTCATCAGCCTTCGGGTCGAGCACGAGCATCATGACCTTCAGATCGGACAGGCTCTTATCGGACAGTTCCATCTTGGGGCTTTTCTTGAACAGCATGAGCAGAAGGATCGCCACAATCACGCACAAAATGCCTACGATCGTGAAAAGGATATTTTTCATGATCTTATTGCGCTGTCCGCTGGACCGTTTGCCTGCTTGCAGCCGTTCCGCCTCAAGCCAATCGACAAAATCGTTGCCGTCCTTGAACCCGTGCTTCTCGTAGAGCTCGAAGGCCTTATCCCGTATTTCCTTATTTTCCTGATTCATCTCTTTTTGTATCATGTTGTCACCCACACTCCTCAACACTCGTGAATTTCAAAAAGACTCAGATACCTGCTTCTTTTCCTCGGATGGTCTGTTTTTTCGGGGAAGCAATATATGATTATTTACTCGGTTTGTTCATGCGACCCCTCACACTCCTCGCAAGTATGCCCCTTACTCCCCCTTATTTAAACCCCCACGCGCCATCATGGTAGGCGGCTCTGACTTCGGACCACACTTTT
>JAJXTW010000250.1 GCA_021783455.1 Nitrospirota bacterium
TCCGATCTCTGCACCACGGAGATGGCTTCCTTCGACCGGTTCATCGACTTCATGGAGGGTAGCGAATACGATATCATCGTCTTTGACACCGCGCCCACCGGCCACACCATACGGCTGCTCGAACTCCCGGTTGACTGGTCAAAGCACATCGAACAGTCGGCCAAGGGCAGCGGCCAGACCTGTCTCGGCCCGGTCCAGACGATCCAGGAATCCAAGGAGAAATACGACCGGGCAACTGCTCTCCTGAAAGACCCGTCGCGGACGACCTTTATCTTCGTCATGCGGCCCGATGCGCTATCGCTCTATGAGACACTTCGGGCCTCGAAAGAGCTGGAAACCATCGGGATCAAATCGGGCCAACTCATTATCAACGGCATCCTGCCGGAGTCGGTCTGCGAGCTGGAATTCTTCAGAAGAAAATACGAAGCTCAGCAGCAGGTGATTAGGGAAGCGGAACAGGCGATCCTGAAGCCGAAACGCTATATGCTCCTGCGCGATGGTGAAGTGAAAGGAATCACAGGTCTCACCAGCGTTGCCGATGAACTGTTCAACGGGAAGAGGCCTGTGCCGGCATCCGTCGCTGCAACGCCCTGCGCCAAGAACGCCGCTTTACGCCAGCCTGACGTGAACGGGCTGCTTCTTCCCTCAGGCAACGGGAGCGGGACCAAAGCGCTGTTCTTTACAGGCAAGGGCGGCGTGGGAAAGACCTCGATCTCCTGCGTCGTGGCAGTGCACATCGCGCAAAAGGGGTTCAAGACGCTGATCGTTACGACAGATCCAGCGGCACATCTCGGCGAGGTATTCGGCGGCCGGGTGGGCAGCGAGCCTGTGAAGATTACGAAAAATCTCTTCGCGGTCATGATCGATCAGGAACAGGCATTCAGGGAGTACAAGGAAAGGACGCTCTCTGAGGCCCGGGGGAAATATTCCGGGGACATGGTCGCGGCCATGGAGGAGGAGCTGAACTCACCGTGCACCGAGGAAATGGCTGCTTTTGACAAGTTCGTTCGTTTCATCGAGGGGAGGGAATACGATGTTGTCGTATTCGACACAGCGCCGACCGGCCACACACTGCGGCTGCTCGACCTGCCCTTTGATTACGCCAAGCAGGTGGAGCTTATGGTTTCCACGAGCGACAGCGCGGGCGTGAAGACGGAAACGCAGAACCGCTTCCGGGAGATCATATCGCTGTTGCGTGACAGGGACCGTGCGGTCTTCAGCTTTGTCCTGTACCCCGAGTCAACGCCCATACTGGAATCCTACCGCGCCATGCTCGACCTCAAGGAAGCCGGGATCGAGACGCAGCTCGTGGTGGCGAACATGGTGCTGCCCGAGGAAGTGTGCAAGAACGGCTTCTTCCGGAACCGGCGGGCCATGCAGATGAAGTATCTGAAGGAGATCGAGGCGCGGTTCAATCTGCCGGTGCTCCAGTTCCCGATGTTGCAGGAGGAAATACGAGGCGTAGAACTGCTGAAAAAAGCAGGAAGGAATCTTTAAGAAGCGGACAGAAATGCGAGACAATCATGGCAGATTTTCAACGAACAAAGCATGAGGAAAACTATTTATCCTTGAGGCTCGGTATTGGTAGGGATCATGATACAATGAAAATAATCACAAATAAAATTCCACGGTTTATTTTGACGGAGATCGGCGCATTCTTCGTCATTTTTGCTGATATGTGAAAGGGAGACAAGGACGCTATGGTTAGGGTGCCTGTTCTAGCAGTAAAGAAGGGCAAGGGAATGATTGTATATTTAGAGATTGAGGCAAGAAGGGGCGGCGCCCTATTTTTGGATGCCAAACTCTGTTCTGACCGGGAAACAAGAGAAGCAATAAATAATGCCTTTGCGCTTTTAAAGATAAGGTGGAAGGATATCTTGGTGCTCGTCAAAGGGCGCAGTTTTAATTGTCTCTGCGGCGGCAGTCTTGGACTTTCTGTCTATTTAGGAATGTATGCCTGTCTCCGGGGGCTAAAGTTTAAGCCAAAAACATTTGCCACAGGAGGCATTGATAAAAAAGGAAAGATAGTTTCAATAAGTGAGCTGGCAGAAAAGATTAAGGCAATCTTAGGCAAGGCAGAAGTGCTTTTAGTTCCAAAAGGACAAGGCTTGCCTGTTGAAGGCATAAAAGTAAAAGAGGTCTCAGATTTGAAAGAAGCTATGAAAATTGCCTTGATAAGATAAGGGTGATATCTGATAACCCACAGAGGAGGCAAGATAATGATTACAAAAGAGCAAGTAATGCAGGCCTTAAAAGAAGTGATTGACCCTGAGATTGGGTCAAGTGTGGTTGATCTTAATATGATTAAGGAAGTGAATATTAGCGACAAAAGGGTTGAAGTAAAGATGGTTTTAACCGCCTCCTTTTGTCCATTAGCAGGCTTTCTTCTCAACGAAGTCAAAAAAAAGACAATGAAGATTGCCGAGGGCAGGGAGGTAGAGGTTATATTGCTTGATGAGACATGGACGCCGCCTGAGTGATTCAGGTGATAACAACATGCCGGTACATAATCCTACAATTAAAGAGAGATACTTAGATCCCTCGGCCTTCTTTACGCGATACGCTTGGTGACCGCATAATTATAAGAGTGAAATTACGAAGATGGACGACATCGCTGGCAGAAAGGCACTTCTTGAAGCCTCGGGACTGACAAAAGGCCGCGTCCTAGACATCGGGATGGGCGATTGCGGATGCATGTCGTTTTATCTCGCCAGGAGGGGTTTTCAGGTGGTCGGCATCGACAGTTCGTCAAAGGCCGTGCATGAGGCCCGGGAGACTGCGGCGCGCAGAAAGTGTTCCGGCCTGTTCTCGGCAAAGAGGGCAAACGCCGAGCAACTGCCTTTTGAGCGATGTGAGTTCGACGCCGTCATTGCCTACAACTCCTTCCACCACATGAACGGCGTAGGGAAGGCGATCAGCGAGATGTTCAGGGTTTGCAAAGACAAGGGGCTTGTCATCATCTCGGATCTCCATGATAACGAGCCGGGGTCCGGTGAACTGCTCCAAAAAATAGAAAGGCTTGCGGCGGGCCGCGCGAAGAACGTCCGCACGATCAGGACGAAGCACAACACGGTGTTCATGTGCAGGAAATAATGCCGCGTGTGACCGGCGAGGAGACATTATGAAGAGATGGATCACATCAGCAGCGTTCTTGACGATTGTGTTGCTTTTTGCGGGCTACGGCCATGCGGGAGAGGTTGACACGGTGCTGGAACAAGCGATCAAGGACGGCAGGATCGTCATGCTTGAGCTGGGGTCGGTAGGTTGCATTCCCTGCGAGCAGATGAAACCGGTGATGCAGAAGCTTCGTGATACCTATAAGGGCAAGCTGGACGTTCTCTTTATTGATGTTCGCCGGGACCGTCCTTCTTCGCTGCGGTTCGGGGTCACGGTGATACCGACGCAGGTGTTCCTTGACAAGAGGGGGAAGGAATTTCACCGGCACGTCGGGTTCTATGACTTTGATGAGATCGTTCCTGTTCTGTACAACGCGGGGCTCCCTCGGGAGACGAAATAGCTGAATAATCGTTAAGGAGACAGTGTGAAATTCGCAATCTTCGGCGACATCCATGGAAATATCGAAGCCTTGCGGGCTGCGCATGACGCGGCAGTGAAGGCTGGAGCTGAAAAGATATATCATCTCGGCGATCTGGGCGGTTACTCGCCTTTCGTTAATGAGGTCGTTGATTTCTTGATCGAGCATACTATCGATGGCGTTCAGGGAAACTACGATGAAACCGTTGCGAATAACCGGGAGCACTGCGGCTGCAAATATGAAGACCCGGTTCAGGAAGAGATGGCGAACAAGTCCTTTCTCTGGACAAAAGAACACGCATCTGAAAAAGCCCGGAACTACATGCGGGGACTGCCAATCAGCCGGTCATTCAGCGCATACGGGGACAAGGTGCTGTTGTTCCATGCAACACCCTCGAAGAACAATCTTTACTGGTACGAGGACCGGCCCGAGAAGTTCTTCCGTGAGATGGCGGGGAAGGCGGACGCCGACATTTTTATCTACGGCCATACGCATAAGCCGTACCGGAAGGATATCGAGAACAAGATATTCATTAACGCCGGGAGCGTGGGCAAGCCGAAGGACGGCGACCCCAGGGCATGCGTGACAC